>SLHZ01000302.1 GCA_007135895.1 Balneolales bacterium
AAGCGCTTGGGGGAAAGCGTGATCCAGTCAAAAGAGCCGCTCAGCGGAGAGGACCCGCTCGTCTCCAGATGGATCTTCATGCCAGCGTCATGCAGTCCGGTGGTCAGGCCTGCCAGATCATGAAGCAGCGGCTCACCTCCCGTTATTACGACAAACCGGGCACCCGATGCCCGGGACCGATGCACCAGCTCGATTACGGGAATCATCGGATGGGCCGATGCGTCCCAACTCTCTTTTACATCGCACCACCAGCATCCGACATCACAGCCTGCCAGCCGGATGAAATAGGCCGATTGCCCCGTATGAGTCCCTTCTCCCTGTATGGTATGAAAGTGCTCCATCACGGGGTATTTCAACTCCATCCAATGTTTCTCCTTTCTGCTCATCTTCAGCCTGTGTTAATCATTGCCATGATGCAATTATTTTCCTCTGTTTATCATTTTTTTTTCAAGCGGACAGACGGAGCATTCATGGAAATAGTCATGCGACTGTGTGTCCGAAGTATCGGTCATGAATGTTTCATCATGCTATCCAACGCCTTTATGATGCTATCCAACGCCTTTATGATGCTATCCAACGCCTTCAGGGTTGCCAGAAATGGCGGTTCATATTGATCCTGCCGCATTCCAGAAAAGTCACGCCCTCGGACCGAAGCATCTGTTCCATGGTGTCACCGCCAAACCAGCTCTTGCCGGTCAGCTCCCCGTTGCGATTGACTACCCTGTGACAGGGCAGCGGTTTTGAGCCATCCAATGAGAGTGTCCGGTTCAGGGTCCATCCTACCAGCCGGGCACTGCCGCCGGTACCCAGATAACGGGCTATGGCCCCGTAAGTGGTGACATAACCCGCCGGAATGCGGTCAACCACTTCGTAGACCCGCTCGTAAAAATCTTTCTCAAAATTCCTTTCAGCCGGCATGATCATCCTTTCTTTTTTCAGACAGCAACTGTCTGATTTCATCGTCGGCAGACAAATCCCTGCCGGGTGTTTCTGCGACAATATCGAGTGCAGTCCGGCCCAGACTCGCATACAGCTCCCGAATTTCCGGCAAGCTTTCAAGCAGGTCCAGATGCCGGGCCACCGTACCGGCATCACCACGGGCAACAGGACCGGTTAGCACTTCCACCGGTGTTTTTTCGAGCAAGCCCGCCACGGTCTGCTCGACCAGAGGACGCAGAAGCTCCTGCGACCGAACCTCCACTCCGTACTCCGCCAATATGCAGCGGGCAGCATGAAACAGGGATGCCATGTAGTTGCTCACGAATACGGCGGACAAATGTATGGCCTGCTTCTGCCGCCGGTCCACAATCAACGGTCGCGCACCCAGTGCGGCAACAAGCCCTTTGAGTTTCTCACACAAGGATCGACTCCCCTGCAGTGTGACGAAGCACCCGTCAAAGGCAGTGGTCCGCTCCCGGGACGGAAACGTTTGTACCGGGTGGAATCCCGCCGAGAGCCCTTCGCCTGCGACAGGATGGAGTACGTCCGAAGAGTGGGTTCCGGATGTATGAATCCAGATTCTGCCGGACATGTGACCATCCGGATGCCCCTGCAACCATTTCGCCATCTGACCGGCATAGACGGGTAGCTGGTCATCGGGAAGGCACAAAAAAACCACCTCTCCCAGATCGTCCGGGTGTTCGGGGAATCTCCCGCAGTAGCGTGATTCCGTCTGCGCGGCAAGTATGCGGCCATGCTCCGCCGTACGGCTATATAGACTCCGAAGCCGGTAACCCCTGCGGTACAGGGCCCGCGCCAGGGACGAGCCAACGCGTCCGGTGCCGATGATGGTGAAATCACCGGAAAATCCGTGAAAGCTGCGGAGAGAGTCCGTCATGACGAATGATCCGGAAAACCGGCATATCCCGAAATCATGTTAGCTTCGGGGTTATCCTCGAAAAGCGGCCGAAAACGTATTTCACGCTCCCGGAACCGGGCATATTGAAACCCCGCCAGGAAAATACCGGCTCCATTGATATGCGATTCGCCGCTGTAAATCAGGTTGAGCATCCTTGTATTGTTTCCTTCCCGGATAGCAGCGGCAAGTTGCTCAAAAGAAACAGCTTGACGGGCAGGCAGCTCACAACAGAAAACGACCAGGGAGTTTTTCGCGGAGAGGATCTCATTGAGGACAAAAACAAGCTCGTTGACAATGGGCGGCGACTCTTCGGTGAGCTGCATTCCCAGCACCTTGAAGTTGCCGGTTACCAGCTGAAGCATCGTCACATGGTCAAAAAAACCGAGATGCGAAAAATCCGTGTGCCTTCGGATAAAAAAATCATCCTCTTCATCACATAAATCATCCCTGAGCTTGTCGTCTGCATCCAGACTCCCCAATTCGGTCCCGACCATCTGTCCGGGCAGAATCGGTATTTTGCTTGTTTCATCATCACCTGCCCTGTCGGGTTCTATGATAAGGACCGTCTCATAGCGGTTGTCCCGTATCTGCCGGTAGACATAGCAGAAGTCCAGTGCATTATCAAGGGTCATTCTTGGAGGCAGAAAAATGAGGCGGATACCGTCTTGTCCGGCATAAGGCTGCTCCTGTATCATCTTTTTCAGCACATCCGGTGAGTGTGGAAGCGATCCCTGAGAGGAGAGGATTTCCTTGTTTATCATGGGTTTAATAATATTGTTTGAGAGAGTCCAGATGTCACGGCCGGCCGGAATCTCCTGTTTGTGCAGACAATGCCACGGCAATCCAGTGATTTTGAAATGAAAATGATGCTATGGCCAGCGGTTCCGCCTCTGTTACGGTCAGAAAAACATGAGTATCGTGTTGTTTCAGTTTAATACGGTTCATCGCCATACGCAAGCCGGTACCGGTATATTTGAGCGCCGCTTCCTTGAGAGTCCACAGGCGAATGCCACACAGCTCCTTCAGTATGGCCGCAGATTCATCGGGATGGGCGATCCGCCTGCGAAGCCCTGAATGCATGGAACGATTGCAGGGCTCCACGTCCACACCAACTTGTCCGCAGCCGTTCAGTGCACAGACCAGCATGTTGCGGCTATGGGAGATGCTTATTCCAACGACCCGGCCGTTGACAATACCATAGGGCTTTCCGGACTCCATTTTCCTGATTTCGAACCCATCGGGATCTATTCCCTCTCTGAGCAGTGCCTTCTCAAGCAGATCACGGGCCAACGAGGCAGTTTTTCCACTTTTCGCATCTACGGAGGCCATTCCCCCGGCAGGCGTGAGACGTTTTCCAGGTTCTGCGGATAACGAGGCTGCCATGACAATGCAGCCCGTAGGCAGAGGGGACGGAGTATGTTCGTTAACATACCAGTGCAAGCGATTGCTCCGGTTCTCGTATGGTTAAATGGGTATCTTGTAAACAAGTCGCTGCAAAGCGGCGTTTTCTTACTTTTGAAATATACAAAACCGATATACAAAACCGGAAGACCAACCTCGAGCGGAATATATTCCGTTTTTTACCTTTCATTTTCGTAAACTTCTTTGCCGTAATTTGAATTGTCGTAATCCAAATACTTTCCCCAATCATATGAGTGAGATCGAAACCGGCCTGACCGAACAGGCGCGTTTCCGCCGTGAAAAACTCGGTGAGATACGCGCAATGGGTATCAATCCATATCCTTACGAGTTTGAAACCGATCATTCCGCCGAGCAAATCCTGGATCAGCCCGGATTGCTGCAGGGCGATGATGCCAGCCGAAAACGGGTCCGCATAGCCGGACGCATCATGACCCGGCGCATCATGGGCAAGGCCGCTTTTTTCCATCTTCAGGATCATACGGCCACTATCCAGGTTTACATACGGCGCGACGACGTTGGGACGGAGTGTTACAATACCCTTTTCAAAAAAATGATCGATCTGGGCGACCTGGTAGGTATCGCGGGTTTTGTGTTTCAGACCCGAACCGGCGAAACAACCGTCCACGCCGAGCAGTTCGTATTGCTCGCCAAAGCCCTTCGACCCCTCCCCGTGGCCAAGGAGACCGAGGACGAGCAGGGCAATAAAGTCATCCATGATGCTTTTGCCGACAAAGAGCTCCGGTACCGCCAGCGTTATCTCGATCTCATTGTGAATTCTGATGTCCGAACGGTTTTCGTTCAGCGATCGAAAATGATCCAGTCCATGCGCGACTACATGCTGGCCAAAGGATACCTTGAAGTGGAGACCCCCGTGCTTCAGCCGGTTTATGGCGGGGCTTTGGCCAGGCCTTTTGAAACCCACCACAATGCCCTGGATATGAAGCTCTATCTTCGCATTGCCAATGAGCTGTATCTGAAGAGACTTATTATCGGTGGTTTCCAGGGTGTTTTTGAATTTGCCAAAGACTTCCGTAACGAAGGCATAAGCCGTTTTCACAATCCGGAATTCACCCAGATGGAACTCTACGTCGCCTGGAAAGACTATCGCTGGATGATGGAATTCACCGAAAAAATGATCGAGCATATGGTCGTTTCTCTCCACGGGAAAACCGCCGTATCGGTTGGAAAGCATGTCATCGACTTCAGGACACCCTGGCGGCGTATCCCGATGCTTCAGGCTATTGCCGAGCATACGGGGCTCGATCTTGCCGGTCTGAATGAAAAACAGATTCGTGCGGCAGTCCGCGATATGGGACTGAATGCAGAGGATGGCGCCGGAAAAGGAAAGCTGATTGATGAACTGTTCGGTGAGATGGTTGAGCACAAGCTCATCCAGCCCACTTTCATCACCGACTACCCCGTCGAAATGAGTCCGCTGGCAAAAAAGCACCGTGAGAAAGAGGGGTTGGTCGAACGCTTTGAAGTGATTTGCAATGGCAAAGAGCTCTGCAACGCCTTTTCGGAACTTAACGATCCGGTGGATCAGCGCCAGCGCTTCGAGGAACAGGCCCGGCTGCGCAGTGCCGGTGACGAGGAGGCCATGGTGGTGGACGAGGACTTCCTCAAAGCACTGGAATACGGCATGCCGCCGGCAGCCGGCCTGGGCATCGGCATTGATCGGCTGGCCATGATCATGACCAATCAGGACTCCATCCGCGATGTCCTATTCTTCCCTCACATGCGCCCCGGAT
>SLHZ01000107.1 GCA_007135895.1 Balneolales bacterium
ACTCTCTGCTTCTTCTGGTTGACTCGCTGTTTTACGCTGATCCACTATCTGTTTCTTCTGATTGACTCACTGTTTACCCTGATTCCCTTCCTTGTTTCCCGTTTCTCTTTCAGTTTCCCCCGTTGAGTTGAAATACCAGCTGACAGCCATCATTCCCACTCCAACCACCACGTAGAAGCTGATTAGACGCCACATGAACACGGCGATGCCGAGAAACTCACGCCGTTCCATCAGTGGACCCTGAAACAGCGCATAAAGCCCCTCCAATCCTCCGCTCCCGCCGGGAGTGGGCATGAACATCCCGGCCAAAGCCATGGCAAAACTGCGCAGGATCGTCAGCAGGACATCCGCCGGGACGAAGCTTAGCAGAACAATGGAAGGCAGGCTGACTTTAGCCAGCCAGGCCAGGGTCGAAAGCGCAAAGGACCGGTAGACAAAAGAACGCGGCTTCTTCCGAAGCTCATGGGAGTAGGCTTCCAGCTGCTCGGCCTCACGCGCTATCTTGAAACGGTATTTTCGCAAGCCCGGCATACTGAATACATAGTTGACGGTTCGCTTGAGCACATACGGGTTGCGGAAGACACCGTAAACCAGGAACAGGGCATAGCTGAGCAGGGCCAGATAGATGAGAAACATGGCTGTTTTGCCCACCCAGCCGGCATTTTCAGGTACCACGGGAAAGAAAAGTCCGGCGGCAAAGAGTAAAGGGATGACGATGACCAGTAGCAGCTGATCCAGCATGATGCCATAGATGACGATGGCGCTGGATTGTCCGAGTGTCAGTTTTTCACGGGTCATGGCATAGGTAGCCATGGGTCCTCCCCCAATGGTGGAAGGAGTGATCGATGAAGTAAACTCCCAGGTAAGGACCACCCGGAGCGAAGCGATCCAGCTCAGGCGACACTCAGAGAGATAGCGGATCTTGGCTGTCAGAAACCAGATGCGCAGGCCTACCACAAGCAGAGCCAGGAAGAGCCCGGGTGTCCGGTTCCAGTACAGCCGGTCGAAAAGGCCCGGTGAGTAGGTGAAATAAATAAGCAACGCCATGCTGGTCAGGCTTAACGATACCGATATCGCCAGATACTTCCTGGAGAAGCGGCTTGCAAGACCCCCATTTACAACGTTGTGCCGGGCATCTGTTTTCATCTGTTTAAAATTTTTGGCCCCACCAACCTGAACCCGACCGGCTTGATCAGTTCAGTCTGGTCCCACTCAACCTGGACTTGACCGTTTTGATCAGTTCAGTCTGGTCCCACTCAACCTGGACTTGACCGTTTTGATCAGTTCAGTCTGGTCCCACCAACCCGAACCCGACCGGTTTGAATCGATCAGTCTGGTCCGGACGGCCCGTAACCCGACCGGCTTGAATCGATCAGTCTGGTCCGGATGGCCCGTAACCCGATCGGTTTGAATCGATCAGTCTGGTCCGGACGGCACGAACCTGCTCAAACTGAACCCGATCGGGTTGGTCCGATCGGGTTGAAGCAGCGAGCAGAAATCAGGCAACCGTTATCTTCTCATCCAGATAGACATCCTGAATCACATTGAGGAGTTTCACTCCCTGATCCATGGGTCTCTGGAAAGCCTTGCGTCCGCTGATGAGTCCCATTCCACCGGCGCGCTTGTTGATGACGGCCGTCTTCGCCGCGTCAGCAAAATCGTTGGAACCGGATGCGCCGCCCGAGTTGATCAGTCCGGCCCGGCCCATGTAGCAGTTGGCTACCTGATAGCGGGTCAGGTCGATCGGATGGTCTGTTGAGAGCTCGGTATACATTCGCTCATCAAGTTTACCATAGGATGAGCCGCCCATATTCAGGGCCTTGTAACCTCCGTTTACCTCGGGGAGCTTCTGTTTGATGATGTCGGCCTGGATGGTTACACCAAGATGGTTAGCCTGGCCGGTGAGATCGGCAGCCGTGTGGTAATCAACACCATCCACTTTGAACTGATTGTTCCGGGTGTAGCACCAGAGAATGGTTGCCATGCCGAGTTCGTGGGCATAGGCAAAAGCTTCGGCTACTTCAATGATCTGCCGGGAAGCGTTATCGGAACCAAAATATACGGTGGCCCCTACGGCAGCAGCACCCATATCCCAGGCCTGTTCGATGGTTCCGAACATGATCTGGTCGAATTTGTTCGGATAGGTGAGCAGCTCGTTGTGATTAATCTTTACCACAAACGGGATTCTGTGGGCGTACTTGCGGGCAACGGCTCCCAAAACGCCATAAGTTGAAGCAACGGCATTGCATCCGCCTTCCATGGCCAGCTTGACAATATTTTCCGGGTCGAAGTAGGCGGGGTTTTTGGCAAACGAGGCACCACCCGAATGTTCAATCCCCTGATCGACCGGCAAGATGGACAGGTAGCCGGTTCCGCCCAGACGTCCGCTGTTGTAAAGTCGCTCCAGATTGGCCAGTACCCGGTTGTTCCGGTCCGAAGCCGCCCAGACTTTATCTACAAAGTCGCCGCCGGGCAGATGCAGCTGCTCTTTGGGAATGGTTGTACATGTGTGGTTGAGCAAGGCATCGGCGTCCTCGCCCAGCAACTCGTGAATGCTTTTTGCTGTTGTTGCCATAATGTTTTCCTCCTGACAGGATTATTTTTTTAGTTTCCGGCTGGCTCTAATATAAAGCAATCCATATGAAAAGACTATTAAGAAAGAGGACGGGGAATTCCTGTTTTTGCTGTTTTTGTGTATTTTTCCTGTATATGTGCAAATTTTCATGGAACCGAAACCCCGGACCATTCCACAAGACGTGCCAGTGAACCCGCTGCCGGATCATAACCCGCCAAATAATGGCCCCTTTGCCACCGGCAAGGGATGCTGCCGGTCAAATACCGGTGCTGCCATACCGGTCTTCGGACGGGGGAGCCGGTGTGTGGTGCTGGCGCCGATGGAAGATGTGAGTGATTCGCCTTTCCGGCAGATGTGCCGCGAACAGGGTGCCGATGTGGTCTATACCGAGTTCATAAGTTCTGAGGCGGTGATACGCGATAGTGAAGCGACCAGGCTGAAGATGTCCTTCGAAGAGACGGAGCGCCCCCTCGGCATTCAGATATTCGGCGGTCGTGAGGAAGCGATGCATGATGCGGCCCGAATTGCCGAGGCGGCCGGACCGGATTTTATCGACATCAATTTCGGCTGTCCGGTCCACAAGGTGGTTAGAAAAAACGCCGGATCCGCCTGTCTGCGCGACCTGTCCCTCATGGAACGGATGGCCGCCAGCGTAGTCGATGCCACCCGTCTGCCGGTCAGTGTCAAAACAAGACTCGGCTGGGATGACCAGAGCATCCGGATACGGGAAGTGGCCCTCATGCTTCAGTCGGTAGGAGTGCGGGCCCTGACCGTACACGCCCGGACACGCAGCCAGGGCTACAAGGGTCAGGCCCGGTGGGAATATTTCAGGCAAATCAGGGAGACACCCGGTCTGGACATACCCCTGTTGGCCAACGGCGATATTACCACACCTGAGCACGCCCGTTATCTTTTTGATGAAACGGATGTCGATGGTGTGATGATCGGACGTGCCGCCATCGGCAATCCGTGGATCTTCCGTGATATAAAAACGTACCTTTCTACCGGGGAAATCCCGCCGTCGCCCACCATTGAAGAAAAGATGCAGATGTGCGCCCGGCAACTGCGTGCCTCCGTAGCACATCACGGAGAACGCTACGGGGTGATCATGATGAAAAAACACTACGGAAACTACCTCAAGGGCATCCGGAACGGCAAGCATTTCCGCATGCAGCTCATGGAAAAAGAGCGGATGGACGATCTGCTGGAACTCATGCTCAACTTCCGCGGGGAACCCGAACAGAATTTCATCCCCTGATCGGGACTAAGCCGGACCGGTGAAGGTCACGGAACCCGGCTCATTTCACCGGGGCCTGCAAAGATCATGATGCCAGGCTTATATCATCAGAGCCGGTAGAGGCAACGGAACCCGGCTCATTTCACCGGGGCCTGCAAAGATCATGATACCAGGCTTATATCATCAGAGCCGGTAGAGGCAACAGAACCGCGATGGCCTGCAAAGTATTGTTGATCAAAGGATCAGCTTTTTTTCCCCAGGCCGCAGCCAGGGCTTCAGGGCTTCCGGCATGTGCAACGATCCGTCCCGCTCTGTATGAGTCTCGAGAAATGCCGCGAGTACTCTGGGCAGTGCCAGGCCGCTTCCGTTGAGGGTGTGCAGGATCTCCGGTTTTCCGACATCCCTGCGATACCGGATCATCATACGGCGGGCCTGGTAGTCCTCGAAATTGGAGCAGGAACTCACTTCAAGCCAGCGCTGCTGGCCCGGACTCCAGACTTCCATGTCATATTTCTTACTCTGTGTAAATCCCATGTCAGCGGTGCCCATGAGCAGGGTACGATAGGGCAGTTCAAGTGCCTCAAGCAGTTCCTCGGCATCGCGCCGCAGGGATTCCAGCTCGTCATAGGAGCGCTCCGGAAGCACAAATTTCACCAGTTCCACCTTATCGAACTGATGAAGCCGGTTCAGTCCGCGCACATCACTTCCGTGCGATCCTGCTTCGCGCCGCCAGCAGGGTGTGCAGCAGACATAGCGTACCGGCAGTTTTTCAGCCGGGATGATTTCATCGCGGTGGAAATTGGACACAGGGACCTCCGCCGTAGGAATGGCAAAATAACCGTCGCGGGGCACCACGTACATCATATCCTCCTTGTCAGGTATCTGTCCGGTTCCACGGGCCGACTCCTCATTGACAAAACAGGGCGCCATCATCTCCACATAGCCTTTTCCTGTGGCATGCTCCATGAAAAACTGGATGAGGATACGCTGAAGGCGGGCCACGGTGCCCACATATAACGGAAAACCGGCAGCCGTTACCTTGGCGCCCCGCTCAAAATCAATACCCGCCGGTGCCAGCTCCCAGTGCGGACGCAGACTCCTGTCCGAGGCTTCTTCAGGGCCGGCCGGTGTTCCCCAGGTATGCACGACCAGGTTGCCGCTTTCATCTTCGGTAACCGGAACGGATGAGTGGGCGGCGTTGGGAATGCGCA
>SLHZ01000006.1 GCA_007135895.1 Balneolales bacterium
CCAGTTCAAAACGGTCCTCGCTGATAGCTCGTACGGTGACCGGCTGAATCAGTCCGTGCATACGGATGGACTCGGAGAGTTCCTGGAGGTGCAGTTCATCAAACTCCTGTCTGGGTTGCCGGGGGTTGGGCCGGATATCTTTTACAGGAATCTGCATGGTGATATTGACCCTCTGAACCAGTCTCTGCTCCGCGCTCTTTTCAGCTTGCAGTGATCCTTTTTCGGATACCATCTCCTCATATTCCGGGAAAAACGCGCCGAGGCCTCTGCCTAATACTTTTTTTGCCATAATAAAGGGTAATTACCGGTTTATTCCTTTTCTTTGCCCTTCCCCACCATACCGGTGCTTTTCTTCAAGCGCTTGTTATTCCGGGCCACGATTTCCCGGGCCAGAGAAAGGTAGTTTCGCGATCCCATGGATACGGAGTCGTAAAGCAATACCGGTTTTCCAAAACTGGGTGCTTCGGCCAGACGGACGTTCCGCGATATTACGGTTTCAAAAACTCTGTTGTCGAAGTAGCGTTTCACTTCGTCTGCAACCTGATTGGACAGCCGGGTCCGGGTATCGTACATGGTAAGCACCACCCCTTCAATGTCGAGATCCCGGTTCAGGTGCTGGCGGACAATTTTGATGGTATTGAGTAACTGGCCCAGTCCCTCAAGCGCAAAATACTCGCATTGCACGGGTATCAGAACCGCATCGGATGCGGTGAGGGCATTAATCGTCAGCAGACCCAGTGACGGCGGACAGTCGATGATGATGAAATCATACTCGTCGCGCATTTCTCCTATTGCATTCCGAAGGATTTTTTCTCTCTGCGGACGATCGACCATTTCAATCTCGGCCCCGACCAGATTGATATGGGAAGGTATGACATCGAGAAACGGGATTTCTGTCTTCTTGACCGCTCCTCTCGCCTCACTTCCTTCTACCAGTATCTGATAGATCGACAGATCGATGGCTTTATACTCAAAGCCGGTGCCACTGGTGGAATTGCTCTGCGGATCGATATCGACCAGCAACGTGGCATGTTCCATTGCTGCAAGACTCGCAGCGAGATTTATCGCTGTTGTCGTCTTTCCGACACCACCTTTCTGGTTGGCAACTGAGATCACTTTACCCATAGAAAACCGGATATTGCACGAATAACTATAACCCTTGAAGGTAACAATATATTATGAAAAGTGGCAGTATGAAAAAGACAAAAATCCTTTTCCCGGCAAACCGGTTTTGTGTTTCTATCTGGTATATGGGCCTGGTTCTGTGACAGTGCTTTATAGGCAATTCTGTATTGGGGAGATAATCAGTACGAAGTACCCGTCAGTTGAACATCAAGCTGCGACGGTGGGATGATCACGGGATCGGTCGTTTTCATGCTGCTCCTCCGGATACTCCCGGATGAATCTGCCTTATTATCTTTCTTTCTGTTTTCCCTGGAAGCAATATACAGCATGTTATGACGATCGATCCAGGGTGCCGGCGGCTTGAGTCCGGGATTGCCGGCTTGCTGCACAGAAACAGGAGCCGGCTCTGTTGCGATTTCCGACTCTGTCCCAAGACCGAATAAATTATCCTGAGGCAGCAGGTAGACTGCGGTGAGCATCAGGCTAAGCAACACCAGTGCCGCAGTGGCCATCAGACCGGGATATTGCCATCGTCTGGAGAAGAGGCTGGAGCGGGATGCATGCTCTTTGGCCTGGTGAATAATGGCCTCTGAAAGCACTTCAGGAGGCTGCATGAATGGCATTTTCTTCATTCTGCGCCAGGTGCTTTTGAGACTCTCTACTTCAATGAGCAGGTTCTGGTCTTCTATCATGGCCTGCTCAACGACGGTCACTTCGGATGGATCGAGCTCGTCGAATATATACCTGACGCAGAGTTCATCTACGCTCGACATGTTTTGTTTCTTTTCCATGTTCCTTGTCAAACATTTTTCTCAGGTTGATCAAAGCATAGCGCATTCTTCCAAGTGCCGTATTAATCGATACGTTGGTCAGTTCGGCTATCTCTTTGAACGACATTTCGTAATAGTGTCGCAGCATGACCACCTCCCTCTGCTCTCTGGGCAACTGGTCGATATGCTTCATGAGTCTGCTTCTGTCTTCCCCTTTTTCAAGAGTCTCCTGTGCACTTTCCGCCGACTCATCCGTGATCCTGTCGTAGAAATCATATTCGGGATCATCCTGGGCATTAACATCCACAAATCGTCTTTTCTTCCTCAGGAAGTCGATGGTCGCATTATGGGCAATTCGCATGACCCAGGCGATCCATTTACCTTGTTCGTTGTAGGTTTCATCCATCTTGGTGATAACCTTGGTAAACGTCTCCTGGAAGATATCATTGGCCGTTTCTGCATTGCCGACCATGCTGTAAATGTAGGAGTAGATCTTGGACTGGTGGCGGTTCAGAAGCTCTTTGAACGCCTCCTGATCATTATTGCGTCGATAACGTCGGACCAGTTCATGGTCGTCCGTCTCTTGCAGGGAGATATGTGATTTGCGCGACAACATATTGACCTTAAAACGACTGGTTTTAGAGGGATATTGTTTGACTAAGGTTGTTCTGAATTATCGGAACAGTAGAACGTTTATCAATAGGCCTTTTTTAATGTATCGGGGTCGCACTTATCACAACAAATATACGATGAATATCATTCCGCAACACTATCGGGATGAAAGTGGCGATAGACTGTGTCTGCCATTTTTTTCCCGATTTCATTCTGCAGTTCATATTGGCTTTTTTTTGCGATTTCAGCCACTGATCCGAACTTCCGCTGCAGTTTGTCAGTTGTTTTCTGCCCAATGCCGGGTATGTCCATCAGTTGCGAACGAAAGGTTTTCCGGCTCCGGACATCCCGGTGGAACTCCAGGGCAAAGCGATGAGCCTCATCCCGAAGACGTTGCAAAAGCCGCAGTGCCGCGGAGGTTTTGGTCAGGGTTACCGGGTCGGCCGAACCCGGCAGGTAGATTTCTTCGAGTCGTTTTGCAAGTCCGATCACCGGTACATCTTGGTATAGTCCGGTTTCTTTAAGCACCGCGACGGCACTGGACAGCTGGCCCCTGCCTCCATCGACCACCATGAGGTCAGGAAGCTGTTTCTCGTTTTTCTTCAGGGCCATTGCCCTGCGCCCGATGACTTCCCGCATGGAGGCATAGTCATCGGGACCGCTGACCGAGGTGACATGATATCTTTTGTATTCGCTTTTTCGGGGCATGCCGTCCACGAAGCAGACCAGCGAACCGACCGTATTGCTGCCCTGGAAATTGGATATGTCAAAACATTCGATTCTCCTCGGAGTTCCCGGCAGGGCAAGATCCCTTTGCAGCGCCTTCACCGAGTGTGGAATTCTGCTGCCTTCGGCCTTTTTTTTCTGCAGCAGCCAATCGCGCAGCTCGAGCTTTGCATTGGCAAGGGCCATTCGGACCAGCTGCGCTTTTTCTCCTCTGCGGGGAGTCAGAATGGGCACTTTCCGGCCCTTCATCTGCCACATGTAGTCGAACAGAGCCTCATCATCGGCCAGTTCATGACTGCAGCATACTTCGTCGGGTACAATACCTGAAAGCGAACTGGTGTAATAATCCTCCATGAACGACTGGAGGAGCTCCGCATCTTCCCGACCTTCAATATTGCTCAGAAACCGATGATATTTTCCGACCAGTTTACCCTCCCGAACCTGGAAGAGCACCCCGCAAGAAATATTTTCCTCACGATCTGTCTCCAGGGCGAAATAGTCACGGTCACTGTCATCTTCAGAAACCATTTTCATTCTGGCCTGATGCTTTTCCAAGGCATGTATGGCATCTCTTGCCATGGCGGCTTTTTCATATTCAAGGTTATCAGAGTGCTCTTTCATTTCATGTTTCAGAGAACGGATAAGGTCCTGCGTGCGCCCGTGCAGAAGCTGGACCACCTGATCCATGATGATCCCATAGGAATGGGATGGAATTTCAGCCGAACAGTTATCAAAATACTCTTCAAAACAGGAACCCCATCCCGGCATGCTTTTTGTCGGATCGAGGAGCCGGGAAGAACAGGCACAGGAACAAAGATGAAAGGTCTTGCGGATGGTTTCAAGCATTCGTTTCATTCTTCCGACATGGCCATAGGGCCCGAAATAGCGGCTTCCGTCCCGGATGACGGTGCGTGTAGGATAAATCCTGGGACGTGATTCATTGGAAACGCAGATATAGGGGTAGCTCTTGTCGTCCCGATACAGGATGTTGTACCGGGGCCGATGCTGCTTGATCAGGTTGTTTTCCAGAATAAGAGCCTCTGTTTCAGAGTCTGTGATTATAATTTCCAGATCCCGGATGTTGCGGATCATGGCCAGGATTTTTCCCGTATGGGCGGCGCTTTTCTGAAAATAGGAACGTACTCTGAGATTCAGCTTTTTTGCTTTTCCGACATAGATGACTTGTTTTTTTTCATCCAGGAAGAGGTATACTCCCGGCGAGGGTACCAGACCCTCGATCTTCTGCTCCAGTTTGCTGGCCGGTTTCTTTTGTTTCATGTTCCTGCTTTTACCGGTTTTTGTTACTTTAGGACTTTATCCATGTAATCATTGTCTCATTATACCGCATTATCAGGACATAGCCATAATATACGAAGACAACCACCTCCTTGTGGTTGACAAGCCGACCGGTTTGCTGTCGCAGTCAGACATTAGTGGTGACAGGGACCTTCTCTCACTTTTGAAGCAATATTTGGCCCGGAAGTACGACAAGCCCGGCCGGGTTTTTCTGGCTTTGGTACAGCGTCTTGACCGAAACACGCGGGGACTTCTTGTGATGGCCCGGACCTCGAAAGCGGCCTCGCGCCTGTCGGATCAGATCCGTCGCAATATGGTGGAAAAGCAATATCTGGTGATTGTCCATGGACGTTTGGAGCAGGAAAAAACAATGGTTCATTATCTGGTAAAAGACCAGGCCAGGATGATGGCATCTGCAACTACTGCCGATAATCCTGACGCCCGCAGGGCCGAACTTGCCATC
>SLHZ01000268.1 GCA_007135895.1 Balneolales bacterium
ATACCGCCTGATTGTCTGTTCAGCCAGCTTAGCGGAAAACCAAGACGAGGATACTATCCTGTGTAATTTAGTTAAAATTAATATAAAGTTCCGGATTCAAAGCCAATCCGTTCTGCCAAAGTTCAAAGTGAATATGCGGACCCGAAGTCAGTATTCCGGTATCTCCCACCTTACCGATAAGGTCTCCCTGTCTGACCATGTCGCCGGCCTTATGGTAAATTTCGGAGAAATGTTTGAAAACACTGACATAACCGTCGGTATGGAGGATATGCATGACATACCCGTAACCGATCGTCCAGTTGGCGCTTATGACCACTCCATGTGCAACGGTTCTGACATCAGCTCCTTTTCTGGCGGCGATATCTATGCCGTAATGACCTTTATCCGGGTTGAACAGACCGGTGACGGATCCGGAGACGGGAGGATATGCCGGAAACACAGGTCTGGTTGAATACAGGTCCGATTGAATGATCTGATTACTCACCAAAGGCTGTGATGCGGGATGTCTTTTGACTGGAAAGTAGACGGACAAAGGCGCGGCCTCTGTTTCGGCTATTTTCCTTGTTTCAGGGGCAGTGACGGTAAAAGTCGTATCGGTATTGGAACGAATGATCTGTTGGATTTCATGGAGCTGGCGGTCTCTGGCTATCAGGGTATCCTGAAGACTGGTGATTCGCTCCCTGACCTCCAGGACGGAATTTCTGAGCGCTCTGTCCTGCTTGTTGAAGAGCATGGTGCCCAATGGAGTCAGCAGAAAAAAAAGTATGACCAGACCTAAAATCAGCAGTTGTCCGGCACCGAGCAGCAGGAAGAGTTTCAGGGGGTTCAGGCTGAAGTGATCCTGATGATGGGGGTTTTCATCATCAAACAGGAGAACGCCGATTTCCTCGTTTCTTCTTTCAATGAGTTTTTTCAGGAGTGATAGCACGTCTTGCCGGTCTTTTATTTACCTGAGTAGTTGGGTGCTTCCTGCGTAATATATACCGAGTGGGGATGACTTTCGTGTATACTTGAAGCAGATATTTTCACAAACTCTGTTTTTTGGAGATCCTTGATGGTAGCTGCACCGCAATATCCCATGGCGGCCCGAAGCCCTCCGGTCATTTGGTACACCACTTCCGAGAGATGCCCTTTGTAGGGGACTCTTCCTTCTATTCCTTCGGGGACAAGCTTTTTCAGATCATCTTCCACATCCTGGAAATAGCGGTCTTTGCTGCCTTGTGCCATGGCGCTGAGGCTTCCCATTCCGCGATAGGTCTTGAACTTGCGTGCTTCATAGATAATGGTTTCACCCGGACTTTCGTCGACTCCGGCAAAAAGGGATCCGATCATTACGGCGCCGGCGCCTCCGGCGATGGCTTTGGCAATATCACCGGTCTGCTTGATCCCTCCGTCGGCGATAAGGCCGACCTTGTTTTTGAGCGTATAATGAGCGACCTCCATGACGGCGCTCAATTGCGGAACGCCCACACCGGTTACAATTCGCGTAGTGCAGATGGATCCGGGACCCACTCCCACCTTGATGATATCGGCCCCTGCCCTGTGCAGAGCTTCAGCGGCTTCTGAGGTAGCGATATTACCGGCGATCAGTTTGATTTCAGAATGGTTTTTACGGATCTCGCCGACCATTTCGATGACACCCCGGGAATGTCCGTGGGCCGTGTCCACGGTGATGATATCCACGCCGGCCTGGACCAGCGCATGGGTTCTTTCCAGTGTGTCCGGGGCAACACCCACAGCCGCCCCTACCCGCAGGCGTCCGAGTTCATCCTTGCAGGCATTGGGAAAGTTCTTCTTTTTTTCAATATCCTTGAAGGTGATGAGTCCCACAAGAATGCCCTTATCATCGATGATGGGCAGTTTTTCAATTTTGTGTTTCTGCAGCAGTTGTTCTGCTGTTTCAAGAGTGGTGCCCGCATGAGCTGTGATGAGGTTGTCGCGGGTCATGATTTCACCCAGCCGACGCCCCGATTCAGTCTCAAAACGAAGGTCCCTGTTGGTAACGATGCCCTCAAGTCGATGCTGCTCATCAACAATGGGAATACCTCCGATTTTCAGCCGGTTCATCAGGTCCCTTGCTTCCCTGACGGTGGCTTTGCGGGTCAGTGTCACGGGGTCGACGATCATGCCGCTTTCGCTTCTTTTGACCAGTCTGACCTGCTCGGCCTGGTCTTCCACCGTCATGTTTTTATGCAGTATGGCCATACCACCTTCACGTGCCAGAGCAATAGCCAGCCGGTATTCGGAGACCGTGTCCATTGCGGAACTGAGAATGGGTATGTTGAGTGTGAGCCCGTGAGCCAGTTCCACCGAGGTGTCCACATTCCGTGGCAGCACCTCTGAGTAGGCAGGGACCAGCAATACATCATCGTAGGTGAGACCTTGCCGGTTTATTCTATCCGCTGGTTTTTCAGGTATCATGAAAGAGCGTTTTTTTGATTGGCATTTCTGTAAATTACAAAAATAACCAAAGTGATTGAACACCCTTTTTGTTTTGTATCTATGCAGGAACCGATTCCTTTCAATAAAATATTTCGGAGCGGTGGTGAGCAGCAGGCGGTGGCCTCCGTTCTGGAGAGTGACTGCTGGCATGGAGACGGACCTGCAGGCCAACGTGTAGAGTCCATGCTGGGCAGCTGGCTCAAGTCCCGCCATGTCTATCTGACCACTTCCTGCACCCATGCCCTTGAAATGGCCATGATGGTCCTTGGCATCGGGAAGGGTGACGAGGTAATCATGCCCTCCTTTACCTTTGTCTCAACGGCCAATGCAGTCAGGATGCAAGGTGCCGAGCCTGTTTTTGCCGAAATACGGGAGAGTGATCTTACGCTTGATCCGGTGGATGTATCGCGGAAAATGACCTCTTCCACCAGGGCGGTCATTCCCATCCACTATGCCGGTGTTTCGGCTGATTTCGATGCGTTGTATGAGAAGATAGGCGGACATGGTATCTCCGTAGTGGAAGATGCCGCACAGGCCGTCGGCGCTTACTGGAAGGGACGTGCCCTGGGAACGGTTGGAGATGTTGGTTGTTTCAGTTTTCATGACACCAAGAACATCACATGCGGTGAGGGCGGCGCTTTTCTGACCCAGCGAGATGATTTGGCTGAAAAAGCGGAATGGGTCCGTGAGAAGGGAACCAACCGGACCGCATTTTTGCGAGGCGAAATTGACCGGTACACCTGGATCAGTCCGGGAAGCAGTTACATCCCTTCCGAGTTGCTGGCGGCTGTTCTGGAAGCTCAGCTTCAGAAAAAGGAGGAAATACTCCTCAGCCGCAAAACAGTCTGGGAGAGCTACCACGAACAGCTTGGAGAAGCATATGAGAAAGGATGGATCCGGCTCCCGGTCGTTCCGGAATATGCCCGAAGCAACTATCACATATTTCATTTCAATGTGACAGAAGAGAAACGCAGGGATTCATTGCTGAAATCATTGCGTGAAGCGGGTATCGGTGCCACGTTTCATTATATTCCGCTCCACGATTCTCCCTATGCTGTTACGCATCTGGGTCGTCGTGACCGCTTGCCGGTCACCGAGCGGCTGGCTGCTTCGCTGGTTCGGCTGCCGTTGTATCCCGATCTGCTGCCACGAAAAGAAGAGGTGGCCGGGCGGGTCCGGGATGTGATACACCGTTTCTTCAAGCATGGATCCACCGGGGGCGCCCATTGCCGGTAATGCGGCATATGCGCCAAAGATACTTGAATTCAATAGTCATGGAAGCCCATGAAGATCACTCCGGCCGCACCTGAATTATGGGAATCGTTCTACGAGTCGGCCCCGATAGCATCTTATTACCAATCGCCCCGCTGGTCGGATCTCTGGAACCGGTATACCTGCGGCCGGTACCGTCCTTCGCCATTACTGGCAGAGCGGGATGACGGAGCCAGGTTTCTGTTTCCCCTCACCCGCCAGCACATGGCCGGGGGTCTCGGTATCATGTGGCATGGCTCACCGGGAGGAACGTATGGCGGATGGTTATCAGATGAAATAGTGCTGAAAGCCGAAGAATCGGAGTCATTGCTGAAGGCGCTTTTCAGCTATTGCGGTTCGATCAGCTGGCGCTGGTTTCCATTCGGGCCATCGTCCGGTAGTTTTTCGGGTCAGCATTTGCGGAATGATATAACGCATGTGCTGGATCTGACTCCGTATCATCGTGATCCGGATTCGCTTTTCCGGAATCGTAAAAATCTGCTTCGCCACAAGCGGAAAGCCGAACGAAGCGGCATCACTGTGCGGCAAGCGGAAACAAAAGCCGACTGGGTCCGCTACCACCAGCTCTACCGCCAGTCGGTTCGTCGCTGGGATCCGCCTCCCCCCCATGTCTTCGGATCCTCTTTCTTCAAGCTTCTTTCCGAGGAGATGCATGGAGTTCAGCTGTGGCTGGCTGAAAAGGAGGATGACCTTGCTGCCGGAGTGGTTCTTCTTTCTGGCCGCGGCCATATATCTTACTGGCATGGCGCTTCTGATCCGCTGTTTTACTCCATGCGTGCCATGAATCTGCTCATGCACTGTGTCATCACTGACGCTGCCGGTCAGGGTCACAAGTACTTTGACTTCAATCCAAGCGCCGGTCTCAAAGGTGTTGAGGCCTTTAAAAAAAGTTTTGGTGCTGTTGCCATGGATACCCCCGTATGGGAAAAAAGCAGCGGGATAGTATCATTTTGCCATAACATACACCGGCTTCGAAGGCGGTTGGCAAGACGGAGATCGGTATGACGGGCTTGCAGCAAAGGGCATATCAGGGCATGGGTTGGAGCGGATCATCGGGTATGTTTGCCCTGTTTCTGGAGATGATGAAGTACATTATTCTGGCCCGTATCCTGGATCCCGGTGTGTTCGGTTTGCTGGCCATGGCCATGGTCTTCATCAGTATCGGGCGTATTTTTTCCGACGGGGGTACGAGCAATGCCGTCATTCACTTTGAACACCACACGAAAGGCCAGCTGTCCACTCTTTTTTGGGTCAATATCATGGCGGGCA
>SLHZ01000144.1 GCA_007135895.1 Balneolales bacterium
GGTTAAAATATCGACCCAAACTGAAGTCGACCCAGATGATAATCGGGAATCAGTCCGAGGACGAAACTTGTTGCCCGGGTTCATCGTATGTAACATATTTGCGATAGTTTTTTCTGCTTTGCCAGAGTATTTTTTCTGCAAGCATCCATTTTCATTTTTCCACATCATTCGGAATAAACCCCCATTCCCATGAAACTTGTCAAAAGCTTTGTTATCACCCTGATTTTCGTGAGTTGTTTCGCTGTCGTTCGAGCTGATGCCAATTCCGGCGGCAACCCTTCGAATGGTGCCGGCGACGCAGGCAACGGCATCGGTTTTCTGCGTTATTTTGACCGGACCGAGTATCTGCTGGCATCTCCGGGTGCCATGGGTTTCGGCATGTATGGCTATGACAATCCTGCACTCTTGCAGTATCTGCATGATATGGACCTGGCCCTGTACTGGACTTCCGATGACCTATTTGGTGATATTCCGCGTTACGGCGCCATCTCTGCCGGACCTGGTTTTTCATTCAGTTTTTTCAACAACGATTTTGATAACCTGAGCTACCGGGACTACCGGATTGCCTTAGGCGGAGGAACCGACATGGTGGCGGCAGGAATGGCTGTCAACTGGTATGCCGGTGACACCGGTTTGCTGGACCTAAAGACCAATTTTTCTCTGGGTGCTCTGGTTCGGCCCTTTCCCTATCTGTCAGTTGGACTGACTACTACGTCAACCATTGATGCCGGGTACTACGAAAATGTTGTGGATCTGGCTGTACGTCCGTTGGGGAATCCCATGCTCACCTTGTTTGGTGACTATGCCTTCGGCGACTCCGATGACAACCTGTTTGACGGACACTGGTCGGCAGGAGCTTCTGCGGAAGTCCTCCCCGGAATCCGTTTCACCGGACGGTACCTGCACGATGCGGGTTTCACAGCGGGAGTTCAAGTGAGCCTGGGACGGGCAGGCATCAGCTACCAGGCCCATACCGACAGTGACGGCAATCACCGCTACAACACATATGCGGTCCGCTCCGGAGCCCTGGATCGCAATATGCTGGACCGCTTTGTAAAAAAAGACAAGCACTATATCACGCTTGATGCTTCAGGCGGACTTCCCTATCAGCGGTTCCGGTTCTTTGACAAGCGTCCGACCTTCCTGTCAACACTGGATCAGGTTTATCAGGCAGCTGATGATCCGACGGTTTCAGGAATCGTGATCAATACCCAGAGGGTGATGCTGGACCAGTCGAAAACATGGGAGCTACGAAAAGCACTGGAAGATTTCCAAAGCCAGGGAAAGAAAGTGGTTGTCTATATCGAGCGTGGCGGGATGATGACCCTTCATCTGGCATCGGTGGCCGATTATGTGGTTATGGATCCACTGGGTGATCTGATGATTCCCGGTTTTGCGAGCAGCAGGACCTACCTTGCCGACATGCTGGGCGCCATTGGCATCGGAGTGGATGAATTTCGTGAAATGGAATACAAATCCGCTTTTGAAGCGCTCTCCCGTACCAGTATGTCGGATGCCGAGCGCGAGCAGACCACTTTGATCATTGACCGGTTCTATGAACTGGTGCGTCAGGATGTACAAAGAGGCCGCGGTGTCAGTGAAGCAGACTTTGATGCCCTGATTGACAAGGGGATGTCCCTGTCGCCCGCTGATCTGGTCCAGGCAGGTATTGTGGACACCCTCGCACGTTTCACCGAAATAGATGATATTATCGAGACTCTTGAGGAGAATAAACGCACCCGGATCAGTCCGAATGAACTGTTTGCCTATAACAAACCCCGTGATGACAAGTGGGGCCCCCATAATAAAATCGCGGTCTTCTATGCCGAAGGTCCTACCATGAATGAGTCGGGTATTCGCGCACGGGTATTGTCGAGAGCTATCCGGGAAGCAAGGGAAGACAAAAATGTCAAAGCGGTTGTTCTCAGAGCCGACTCGCCCGGAGGGGATGCCCTGGCTTCGGATCTTGTGGCTGAGGAACTGCGTAAAACATCCGAAGAAAAGCCGGTGGTTGTATCGATGGGCTCGGTAGCCGCTTCCGGCGGTTACTGGATCTCCATGTATGCCGACACCATCGTAGCTGCTCCCAACACGATTACCGGGAGCATTGGAGTCATTTCAGGCTGGCTCTGGAATGAAGGATTCAGCGACCACCTTCGCTTGCACAGTGACCAGGTAAGCAGGGGCAAATCGGCTGATCTCATGACCGGTCCAACGCTTCCGCTTATAGGTCTCACACTGCCCGACCGGCCTCTCACGGCAGAAGAGAGGGAGGGTCTGATAGACCGGATGAATGGTTTGTATGACGACTTTGTCGGTTATGTGGCCGAAGGACGGTCAGAAGAATTCGACCGTATCCGTGATGTGGCGGCCGGACGCGTATGGACGGGTATTGACGCACAGGAAAAAAACCTTGTTGATGAGTTGGGTAGTCTTTATGCCGCTATTGAGATAGCGAAAGAAATGGCCTGTATTCGTCCCGGAGACAAAGTGCAAATTGTCGAGGCACCAGAAGCACCGCCCTTCTCACTGCCCATGTTTTTGAGCGGTCTGAGATATGAGAACCGTGCCACCGGGCTGTTGCCACGCATCAGCGGCAGCAGAAATAAGTCGGCGGACTACTGGCCCGCTGCAGCCGATGCCGGACCCGTTTCGTACTGGGGTGCCATGGCAGTACAATCGGCATCGTCACAGCATGCTGACCCGGCCCGGGCATATCTGGAGCTGATGATCGAACAGAATGGCAATCCTCTGGTGATTCTTCCTTTTGAGTACTTCAGCTGGATGCAATATATCCTGCATCAGCATTGATGTGACAACTCTTCGCAACCCGACGGGAGCTTTTGGTTGCATTCCGGTGCGTTCAAAACTCCAGCAAGATACTCAGTATCTGTTTGGGCTGAGCCGTGACCGCGATGGAGGTGCCTTCGCCATCAGGAATATTCTGAACGACCATGCTTCCGACGAGTTTTTCCTCAAGGGTGACCTGGGTTGCCTTTCGTACGGGGAACCATGATGTCACCGTGCCGGTGACGGAATGGTCGGTAGGATTGAAAATACGCAGGACGAAGCGCCGTCGATGTCCCAGATTGCCTTCTTCATCAACAAAGCTGTCTCGTGCTTTTTTCAATGCACTGAATATGAGTTGCTGCGGCTCAATTTTCAGGAAGGATGTACCCGGCGGAATGGTGCCTTCACATCGTCCGGTCTGGAAATAACGCAGAAGGTAATTGAAACGGAAAGCCTGTTCGAACAGATCGGATTCATTCCATGAGGTTTCAGAACCTTCCCCGTTCTTGTTTCGTGCCGGCATCGGGTGCGGATAGAAGGCCATACGGAAGCGATGCTGTCCTGGGCACTGTGACCCTTTCATATGTGAGTAATCCACGTTTGAAGCGACAGGAATTCGATATTCGAAGGTCCGCAGCAGTGTGATGGCCAGTGTCTGATCCGGGTCATCCAGCACTTCGTATTCCTTGAGTCCGTCTGCGAGCAGCGCCACCCCTTCGGTTTCGTTTGAAACATCAACAAAATGATGCATCGGGTAGTCATACATGGGTTGTTCCACCCAATTGGCGGTGTCTGGTCGCCTGGTGGGACGTGCGGGCAGGTCGAACTGGCCTTCCCCTCTGGAAAAATCGGCATCAAGGCCAAGTGGAAACATCACGCGAAGCCGGTGACTTTCAGCCCGGTTATCGACCTCGATGGTCAATTCCGGCCAGGGTGTATCTTTTCGGACGGTAACGAGCATCCGTACCGGTATTTCGGATGCTCGGCCATCACCCGTCTTGCGTGCAGCGAGATCTGCGGCTACGGAAAGGCGATGATCAACGGCTACTGTGGCGGAGAGCGGACCGTTTTCAATCAGCGTTACAACCGGATCAGACAGGCGGGAAGAAGATTTGCGGGAATCAACAAACGGTCCGATGGATTCATGGACCCAGGCGTGACCGGCTTCTCCCTCGTCATAGATCCATGCCTGTCCGGTAAAAGTACGGCCACGACTATGGTCCGTTATGTCGAGTGTTCCGTCGGCCGGGTTGACAATCACCCGGATTCTGCCGTTATCCAGTTGCCAGGAACCGCTCCGGGAAGTTGCAATGTCGGACTCGTCTTTATCCGGCATAATGGCTGATGGTCTGGACGCCGGTATTACTCGAATGGCTTCAAAACCCATGGGAGGCGTTTCCGGACTCTTGAGATAGCCTGTGTATCGGATCATGTCGAAATACATGGGCCGGTTTACCGGTTGCTCCAGGATGGGCTGCACCGGATTTCGTGAAACAAGCTGGAAGGGGAGTTCAGAGCCATCAGTGGTGTGGAAAACAACATGTCCCCGGTCAAATTCACGGGGTATATCCACTATTACTTTATTAATTTCAGTTCGTTTCCAGGGGGTGGTATTGACAACGATGACGTGTATGTCGTTTTGCCCGGATTCCTTGAGGTCGGTTACCGAGGCCAGGTGCCGGGCGGCCCGGTCATAGAGGCCCGTTGCGATCTCCTCACAATGCCGGTACCGGTGCATCATGTCGTTGTGGACGGGATCCAGGCTGCATCCGCCGATGGAGTCATGAGCGGAGTTTTGGATGAGCAAATCCCAGGCCATTTCCGGGAAACGGTCCCGGATGTCCAGTCCGGCAAGCCCCATCAGACAGTTGAGTGGTTCGGCATGGTACTGGAGCCAGCGTTCGGCATGGAAATGAGCCTGTTTCAGGTACATCCGGGCCGAGAGGGTATAGGCGTAAAGGTTGGCGCTTCGATGGTCGAACTGTGAGCTTCGCCGTTCACCGGTTACCACGGGAATTTTATCGGTATCCACTTCCGCTGCAAGGGCATCCGCGTAATCTTCAAGTGTGCTGTGACGTATGTCGAGAGTCGGGAATTCCTTGCGGATATCCTTGAGCAGCTGCACGGTTCCGGGATGCGGTCCGCTGGAATCGTGGCCCTCCATCCAGATCACATGACGCGTGGTGAA
>SLHZ01000002.1 GCA_007135895.1 Balneolales bacterium
AAGCCGTGCCGATCCAGTTGAAAGCCCGTTCGTAATATTTTTTTCGGCTCTTCTTTATTGGTCTGTTTACGGGCTGTCGTATTGATTATTGGATATCGTATTGATTACTGGATATCAGATTGATTACTGGATGAGCAGTCTCATATCAACAAGCTCTCCCGGACGAAGATCCATTTCGGGATGAATGGCAATTTTGAGGGGCAGACCGATTGTTTGGAATGGCTGATCAGGAAAGAGCTGTTGAAGCCGGTCATAGGAAGCCAGATGCACGCCGACCTCTTCGATATGGCTGATGACCTCTACCCGGCTTCTGTCCTGCCGGCGCACCAGTACCGGCATTCCGGCTTTGGGTTCAACGTGTACCGGATGCTGCAAATATCCAAGAATGTATTCCGGGGTTGCGGATTGTATTTGCAGAATGATTTCACCCTGGTCCACGTACTCACCACCAGAACGGTGTATGGCAGCTATCTGGCCGCTAACGGGAGCCCGGAGTACAACCGGCATCATTTCAGCCTTGATCCGATCAATCCGGCGCTGCTGTACGGCAATCGCAGCAGCTCGCGGATCCTCTTTTTCCCACAGTTCAACAACTTTGTCAAGGCCAAAAGCATCAAGGCGTTTCTGAAGCCGGTTGGTTAACTCGTTCAGACCGGACAACTCTTCTGACAGTGCCAGATGTTCGGTTCTGGCCAGGTCCAGCATTTCATCGGAGGCCAGACCGGCATCATGAAGCCGGCGAACTCTCTGGTATTCCCGGCCGGCCTGTTCTTTCCGAATCTCCGTGACTCCTTTTCTGGCCTGTTGTTCCATCAGGTCCATGCGCAAGGATTCATAATTGAGCAGGTTTCGCTGTGGATCGGCCAAAGGATCCATGGTGAGCCGCACCAGTTCAATTTCAGCCAGAACAACCGCCAGTTCCGCTTCAAGAACACCCGGATCTGTCGTTATAACCTTGCCCAGCGGATCACCGGCTCCGACGTGGTCAAAAGGCCGAACCGTCAAATCTGCCAGTGAGCCCGGCCGGGGACTTCTTACCTCTGCCTGGTTGCCCACAACCTGGCCAACAAGATTGGTAGCATCAACCCGGTCGCGCCACAGCCATGCCACCACCAGGCTTACTCCCAGGAATACCAGAAAGGGAAAGAACCGGACTCGAATCTCTTTCCATCGCAGTGAAACAGGAACCGGAATTTTATCCATGGACGATGACTTCATACTTCCGACTCCTCTTCTGCCTTGATAGTTGTTACCCTGGAAATGGCCGTATTGGCCTGAAGATCACTCAGGAGATCCGAAATACGGGAGGGATCGCGTAAAAGCAGCCGGTATGACAGATCGGCACCTTCCTGATCATGGGCCGATCGCTGACTGGCCATGTGGATCCTGAGGGCATGACGTTCCAGCAGATGATTCAGGCTGCCCATATTCTGCAACGTATCGGCCCAGCGCAGGTTCAATATCAAGTCATAACGCTGGCGGGTGCCAAAAGAGGTGAACCATATATAGAGCAGCACGCCGGCTGCTACGAGTGTTCCAATCACAGCCGTTGTGAATTTTTGGGTTCCGCAAGCCATTCCGATAACGATCAGGCTGAGGATATAGACGGTATCAAGTGTGTCCCGGACAATATTGCGGAAACGCACAATGGCAAAAACCGCCATAAGGCTGAAGGCCGTGACCAGGTTGTTGTCAAGGACCATCATCACCAGGGAAACCGTAATCGGAATCAGGATAAGGGAGCTCACATAGGTCCGGGAGTACGAAAGGCCGGTATGCGTGTACATGTAGACCCATGCCAGGAGCTGTCCGCACAAAAAGGCGAGCAGCAGTGCCATGATCAAGGCGTTAAAATCAGTTGGCAACGGTGCGACATCACCGAGATAAATCCAGTCAGACATAGGTAAATCAGAGTTTGCAGGGTAAGGCTGCTATTTGTTTCATTCGTTCAGACATGCATTCGAAGAAATCGATGCTCTCCCATATTGGTCACCCCGTCGACATATTTGGCGGCTCCTACCTGGCGAAGGCCGAATATCTGGACAAGGTCTTTGAACCAGTTGGGAAAACGGTTGGTAAATTTCAGCTCCAGAATACGTTCGTTTCCAAACACCAAGCGGGGTTTTTTAAGAACCGGATCAAAAGAAACCGTTTTCAGGGGTTCGCTGCGAACATTGCGATCAATCGTTACCCGGATCTTGTTGGCACCGTCTGCGATCCATGCCTCCCGGAGGTAAGCGACATGCACCTTGGGTTCGGCACGCAACAGATTCACCAGCCGAATAAAATCAAGCAAAGCATCCATCTGTTCTGCCGACGGGTCCACCAGACAAGAAGGTTCAGGTAAAAAACCGCGTGTCAGGTCCATGGCGGCGCGACGATGAACAATGACCCTTTTCTTCGCGATAACACGGTCATAGCGACGCTTGATTTCAAAATACACAGGCGCTTCACCGGTATTCTCATAAAACCGGATGCGGAGCTTGTATCGATTTCTATCCCCGTTGACCGTCTCCTGATAGGTAGTCATACCCGGAGAATCCAGATAAATGCTGTGGACGGGATAGGAAAGGTTGGGCTGGGTAGCACCATAGGAGTCCAGATCCAGATAAGAAGACAGAAAATCCCTGATACTCAGAGCAACATCTTCGTTGATCTTGTACTTGTGTTCAAAACGCTGACGCTGTACGGTGTCGATACTCATACCTGTTCTGCTGACCATATTTCTGCTACAGTCTGGTAGCACACCCTTTTAAGGACGTCAAGTCCGGAGAAAAAAATGTCGTTAGCAATACAATGAATTGTTTGCAGAATCTTAATATATGAAAAAAAAGAATGACTATCATTACTGATCGCACCGGCACCCCATAGCGGAAAGCAAATCACAAGAAATGGATGATGCTTTATTTCTTATCTTTGCCATGGTGGCAAAACAGCTCCAAGGGCACGATTAGCTGAAGAATAGCGTTTCAACTCTTGCAGGCAAAGTAATGAAAAACAAAAAAAAACTTGCGCTGCCATAAACAGAAGACCCGGAAACAGACGATAACTTCAGCCAATCTTTCAAACAACACAAGCAGGCATATGAAAAAGAACTTCTTAAAATATCTGGCCCTGTTATTCATAACAGCCGCTTTCTTCCCCCCGTATTCCGCCGGCCTAAACACGGATGGACAAACAGAAAGCCCGGATTACAATGAAGTGCTCCGTCAGGCAGTATTGAGAACACTGGAAGGCGAAGACATCACACTGGATCAGTTCAAGGGCAAGACGGTCCTGATTGATTTTTGGGAAACCTGGTGTACTCCCTGCCTGCGCAGCATGCCGACCTATCAGAAGCTACTGCAAGAATACCCGGACAACTTCGTGGTATTGGCGGTATCACCCGGATACATGGATTCCCCCGAACAGGTCCGTCAGTTTGCTGACAGCAACGATTATGATTTTGTTTTTCTCTTCGGAGAAGCCCTTGCCCAAGGCTTTAACATTCAAAGTATTCCTTTTAAAGTCTACGTCAGCCCGGAAGGGACCTATGTGACTTCCATCATGGGAAGCAGGGGCCCGCAGGAGGATTACAACAAAGCCCGTGAAATAATTGAAATGTTTCTCTAGGCAATCCATGAGAACAATCACAAGCATCCGAATAGCAACAACCAAAAAAATTTAGTTTCGTTATTATGACAATCACCTTAAAAGAAAAAAAACTTCCTTATAAAGTAGCTGATATCACTCTGTCCGAATGGGGTCACAAGGAGATACATCTGGCCGAAGCAGAAATGCCCGGTTTGATGGCGTTGCGCGAGGAGTACGGTTCAGTAAAACCGCTTCGGGGCGCACGAATAGCCGGCTGTCTTCACATGACCATTCAAACAGCGGTCCTCATCAAGACCTTGCGTGAGCTTGGCGCCGAAGTCCAGTGGTCCTCTTGCAACATCTACTCCACCCAGGACCATGCCGCCGCCGCTATCGCTGAAATCGGTGTCCCTGTCTATGCATGGAAAGGGATGACCGAGGAAGAATACGACTGGTGTATTGAACAAACCCTGTATTTCAAGGATGGCCAGCCTCTGAATTTGATTCTGGATGACGGCGGTGACTTGACGAATATGGTACTCGACAGGTATCCCGAAATCACTGCCGGCCTTCGCGGCATTTCCGAAGAAACAACAACCGGTGTACTGCGTCTGTACGATCGGATGAAGGCCGGCACCTTGCCGGTTCCGGCAATCAATGTCAACGACTCGGTCACCAAGTCCAAATTCGACAACAAATATGGTTGCAAAGAGTCCTGCGTAGATGCCATCCGCCGCGCCACGGATCTTATGATGGCCGGAAAGGTTGCTGTAGTAGCAGGTTACGGCGATGTGGGCAAAGGTTCGGCCGCTTCACTCCGCGGCGCCGGCGCCCGGGTGATTGTAACGGAAATCGATCCGATTTGCGCCCTGCAAGCCGCCATGGATGGCTACGAAGTCAAGAAAATGATCGATGCGGTGACTGAAGCCGATATTGTCGTTACCGCGACAGGTAATCGTGACGTGGTATCTTCTGCTCATTTTGCCCGCATGAAGGACAAAGCAATCGTGGGCAACATCGGCCATTTCGACCATAAGATAGATGTCAAATGGCTCAAGGCCAACGCTGAGGAGGTTAATATCAAGCCGCAAGTGGATCTCTACCGCTTTTCTGACGGCAGGGAGGTGATACTGCTTTCCCAGGGCCGGCTGATGAACCTGGGCAACGCCACCGGACACCCCAGTTTTGTAATGAGCAACAGCTTCACCAATCAGATCCTGGCCCAAATGGCGCTTTGGCAGCGACCGGAAGATTTTGAAATTGGGGTGCATGTACTCCCGAAAGACCTCGACGAAAAAGTGGCCCGCCTGCACCTGAAAAAAATCGGTGTTGAACTGGAAGAATTAACCGAAGAGCAGAGCGAGTATCTTGGCCTGCCCAAAGAAGGCCCGTACAAACCCGAT
>SLHZ01000066.1 GCA_007135895.1 Balneolales bacterium
AAAAGATGCAGGCATTTCGCGTACTGCCATGATTGTTGTTGGCCAAGCACTTGCCCGCGACATCCCCGCCTCGAAACTTTATGATGCCGGATTCACGCATGGCTACCGAAAGGGCGGCGATTCGTGAGCACACACGCCATCATAACCCTATCCGCCAATGGTGCCCGCATTGCGGCCCAGCTTGTGCGTCGTGGTCTGCAAGCCGATCGTTTCATCCATCAGGATGCACCAACGCGCTGCACGGGACAGCGCTTCGAGGCTGTTATCCCTCTCACACGCGAGATCTTTCATGCCTACAAAAGCCTGATCTACATCATGCCCTGCGGGGTAGTCGTTCGTGCGCTCGACGGGCTCCCCCGCCACAAAACCAAGGATCCCGCCGTTATCGTGATCGATACCGGTGCGCGCCATGTCCTTTGTCCGAATGATGCCGGTCGACATGGCGATGGCATTGGGCGGTGTAGAAATGGGAAGGGCCATGGCGAGGCTGCAGGCCATGGCAATAACCACTCCGGTCACAAGAAGGCTGAATGAATCCCCCATGACGCCTGATACATGAAGACTGATGACCAGCGGCATCAGCAGTGTGGCGGTTACGGTATTGGAGAGGAAGTTGGACATCATCATGGCAACCAGGGCAAAGGTAATGATCAGCAGTATATACCCCATGGCCCCCCAGTTTACTGCGCTGATCATCCATATGGCCAGCCCGGTTTTATCCATTCCAATGCCCAGTGAAATGCCGCCGGCCATAAGCCAGAGCACGTCCCAGGGCAGTCTCCGGATATCTTTCTTATTCAGGATACCGCCGGTTATCAAAGCCGTTACAGGTAAAAATGCCACCATACTGCTCGGTATGCCGTGCCGGTTTTCTGTGACCCACAGCAACACTGTGACAGCAAAGATAACGTACAGTCCGATCGCTTTGGGTTTGAGGTTGAATGAGCCCTCCATTTGCAGACGGAATGTTTTCACGGCCGGCGGGAAAAGACTCAGAATGAGCCGCCATGCAAACAGCAGCATCACGGCCACTAACGGTGCCGCAATGAAGATCCAGTCGGTGAAAGAGATGTCTTTGCCGTATTCGGACAACGCTGCAATGACAATAGCGTTGGGTGGTGTGCCAATAGGAGTGGTGATGCCGCCAATATTGGCAGCGACCGGAATGCTCAGTGCCAGTCCGTATCGGAAGCGGTCATTTGGTTCGAGCTGTGCCATGACAGGCAGAATGACTGTCACCATCATGGCCGCGGTCGCCGTGTTGCTCATGAATGCAGACAGAGCGGCGGTCACCAGCATCAGACCCAGGATAATGGAGCCGGGTTTGTTCCCGAAAGGAGAGAGCAGGAACCGGGTCAGGTTTTTGTCCAGATTGTATTTAACCGATGCCTCTGCCAGCATGAATCCGCCCAGGAAGAGGATGATGATGGGATGAGCCAGCGTAGCAAGATAATCCGAGTAGGGATTGGGCTGGTAGTTGACCAGCCGGTGGTTGGGCCGGGTCACAATATCGGTTACTGCACTTAGTTTGGTACTTGCAACGATTACATGCTGACCGTTGCGGTAGCGTACTTCCACCTCTACCGGCCGGGTACGCCCCTGCGGATCCATTACCAGAACGGTATGTGATTCATCAAGGGCGCTCGATGGTATTTGCCAGGAACCCGGTCCGACGGCAACGGGCTGTTCAACGGGGAGGCGGGCATCCATGTAAACAGGACCCTGGGCGCTCAGCAAAACAATCTGAAGCAGAATGACCAGCATGGACGTGGCGTAAATCGGAACGGGCTCAAAAATCCAGAAAAAGGCGGCCATGAGGAAAATACCCATGGCAATACGGCCCGCAAAAGACAAGGTGTCCGGAGCGAGAAACAGGGGAAGAATCAGACCGGTAATACCCAACAGGAGGCCCGTCAGCTGAAGGGGTGAGAGTCCATGTTTTCCGGATTTCATCGTGGTACGGTTCGAATGGTTTGATCTTGAGGCCGGATGGATGATGGTGCCGGAAGCAGCCTCCTTGTGCAAAATGACCGCATTTCCCTTACGGCCGAATGTACCCAACTTCCGATGAATACTACACTTCCAATTTGAATGAATTATGAAGTCCCGTGAATCAATATGATTGAACCTGCCAGAAGCCCTTTTTTGCATCATGGGGACTACTTGCTGTTTTTTTGGAATTTCTCGGTTTTTGGCAGTACATTACCTCTGCGTTTTTTCGGACGGACAGATTTCGGCAAACAAGACATAAGTCATTGATAATTTATTGAATGTGTCTGAACAGTCGAGAAGATAATTCAGTCGGACTACCTCCCGGATATCATCCGGGCTGCCATGAGACAGGCGACTGAGGCGCTCGGAATCTGATTGGCCGGAAAGGTGTCCGGAAGGATGCCCCGGTATTTTTCTGTTCTTAAATACTTTTATGAATCCAAATGATAAAAAGCTGATGAAAAACAGTATTAAGTATGTCTACATGTTTGGCGGCGGGTCCGCCGATGGTGATCGCACTATGAGGGAACTGCTTGGCGGAAAAGGAGCCAATCTGGCCGAGATGAGCCGTCACGGTTTGCCTGTGCCTCCGGGCATGACCATTACCACGGAAGCGTGCGACCATTATTATAAAAATGACAAGGGCTGGCCCGATGGCCTGAAAGAGCAGATTGAGGAAGGTATTGCTTTTCAGGAGGAGCAGATGGGTGCCAAACTGGGTGATCCGGATAATCCGCTATTGCTATCCGTACGTTCCGGTGCCGCCGCATCCATGCCGGGTATGATGGATACCGTGCTTAATCTGGGACTCAATGACACGGTGGTTGATGGACTGGCAAAAAAGACCGGCAACGAGCGGTTTGCCTACGACAGCTACCGGCGCTTTATCGATATGTTCGGTGATGTGGTAGTGGGTGTGTCCCATGAATTGTTCGAACATGCCATGGAGAAGTTGAAGAAAGAAAAAGGGGTCACGCTGGATACCGATTTATCGGCAGATCATCTCAAAGAACTGGTCGATCGTTTCAAGGCGATCTATCGCCAGGAAACGGGTTTCATGTTCCCGTCGGACCCCATGGAGCAGCTGAGGCTTTCCATTAATGCCGTTTTCAATTCCTGGTATGGTGATCGGGCCGTGAAATATCGTCAGATCAACCGGATTACGGGTATGTTCGGGACCGCCGTAAATATCCAGTCGATGGTCTTTGGCAATATGGGCGAAACCAGTGGTTCCGGAGTGCTCTTTACCCGTGATCCCAGTACCGGTGAATTCACGCTGTATGGCGAGTACCTGCAAAATGCCCAGGGCGAAGATGTTGTGGCAGGGATCCGTACACCCGAACCCATTGCCAATCTGAAGAAAGTGATGCCGGATGTCTATGATCAGCTGGAAAAAATGATTCGAAAGCTGGAGAAGGATTACCAGGATATGCAGGACATTGAGTTTACCATTCAGGAAGGCAAACTGTACATCCTGCAGACCCGCAACGGCAAGCGGACCGGCGCGGCGGCCCTGAAGATCGCCGTTGATTTTGTGGAAGAGGGCGTTACGACTAAAAAAGCGGCGGTATCCAAACTGGTCAGCACGGGCCATCTGGATCAGCTGCTTCATCCGCAGTTCGACGAGAAGGCCATCAAAGAAAAAACGGTTATCGGCAGCGGACTGCCTGCCTCACCGGGTGCCGCCGTCGGCAAGGTCTATTTCACCTCTCAAGAGGCCGAAGAAGCTCATCTGACCGGCGAGAAGGTGATTCTGGCACGTGTCGAAACAAGTCCGGACGATGTGGGTGGCATGAATGCTTCCGAAGGAATCCTGACCTCGCGTGGAGGAATGACCAGCCATGCCGCAGTGGTAGCTCGCGGTTGGGGCAAACCCTGCGTAGTTGGATGCGATAACATTGTAATCAACTACAAGACCAAGTCCATGACTGACGGGGAAAGGACCATACGTCAGGGAGACTGGGTTTCGATCAACGGAACCACCGGCGAGGTGATACTGGGGCAGCTTCCGCTCAAACCGCCTAAAATGAGTGAAGAATTCAAAAAATTCATGGGCTGGGTTGATGAGTTCCGGACCATGGGTGTACGGACCAATGCCGATCGTCCCGAAGACGCCCTTAAAGCCCGCGAATTTGGAGCCGAGGGTATCGGACTCTGCCGCACGGAGCATATGTTCTTTGAAGGGGAACGCATTGTGGCTGTGCGTCGTATGATCATGAGCGATAACGAAAAAGAACGCCGTGAGGCGCTGGACAAACTGCTGCCCTATCAAAAAGATGATTTCAAGGGTATCTACGAAGCGCTTGATGGCCTGCCGGTGACCATCCGGCTGCTGGATCCCCCGCTGCATGAATTCCTGCCGCATACTGATGATGAGATCCGCGATCTGGCCAAACAATTCGATATGCCCTATGACAAGGTGAAGGAGCGGGTGACGGCGTTGGCCGAAGCCAATCCGATGCTCGGACACCGGGGATGCCGTCTGGGCGTTACCTTCCCGGAAATTACCGAAATGCAGACACGGGCCATCATTGAAGCCGCTGTTGAGGTCCAGGATCAGGGAACCAAGGTGTTTCCCGAGATCATGGTGCCGCTGATCGGTTCAGCCGAAGAACTGGAGGACCAGAAGTCGGTGATCAGTACGACGGCTGAAAAGGTCTTCGAAGAGACCGGCAAGAAGGTCGATTTCCTTATTGGTACCATGATTGAAGTGCCGCGTGCAGCGATCGTTTCCGATCAGATTGCACCCAGTGCGGATTTCTTTTCGTTTGGGACCAACGACCTCACTCAGATGACGTTTGGTTTCAGCCGTGACGATATCGGGAAGTTCCTGCCCGATTACCTGGATAAAAAAATCCTGGAACTCGATCCCTTCCAGTCGCTGGACCAGACCGGAGTGGGTGCCCTGGTAGCCATGTCTGTAGAGAAGGGCCGCCAGGTCAAGCCAGACTTGAAACTGGGTATCTGCGGTGAGCATGGCGG
>SLHZ01000092.1 GCA_007135895.1 Balneolales bacterium
AAAGATGCGGACAGAGCGGGAAAATGATACCAGCCAAAAGATGCGGACAGGGCAGGCAATATACCCTGCGGGAAAAAATGCCAGTCGCCTGCGACTGATCTTCGAGGAGAATGCCGACCAAAGTGATGTCTTCAAGCTTTTTGGATGGGATCACCTGCCCGAATCGATTAAATCAGCCGTACGAAGAGATATGGAGGCCTATCGTGATCAGTTACTGGGACTCTATTCCCCCTTTGACAAGGGAGTGGCAGCACGCAGGAAAAGTGTCTCTTACTGGATCAAAGCCTTTCTGGAAGGCACCTGCAGCGAGCAAACGGTCCAACTGGCCCTCGCCAGGACACTTGTCAAAGGAAACTGCCACTAATGCCGGAAACTGATTCTTACTCCCGTAAATATTCGGCTAAATACCTGTTGTCAATACTTCAGCTCGATTATCAACGCTTGTACTTGATTGTCAATACTGATACTTGATTGTCACGGCTCAAGCAATCAATATCTTCCCAGAAGGACCATGATCCGGAAGAGGAGGGTTTCAAACCAATGACTGCGCCGGTGAGGTCCGTGGAAAAAATAACCGATACGGCCCGGTAATCTTCTGTTCTCCAGTTCCTTCAAGGTTCTTAGTCCATCCGGTATCCATCGCGCCTGAACAGGAGCTGCATGAATAGGGTACAAAAGACGTTCAGAATTGCCTGTATCGTCAGAACGGCTTCTTTTGGATATTTTATCGGATATTTTAATGGTGTGAAGCGTTTCAAGTGCCCGGACCTGTTTCAGTATGTGGTGAATAGACCAGGAACGGTTGCGGATCGCCGAAATCCTGGCCGACCAGGCCCTATAGGTGCTTGTTGTGAAAGGAGTAGCGGTTTTTTCGTGTCTTCGGAACAGGATTGCGGGATGATCATCATAAAAGACAATTCCGTAAGCACTTGCAAGAAGATAGGCCCACCAGTCGTGCAGGATTACTTTCTCTGCAACAGCCGGCAGAGCAGTCATAAGGTCACGCAGTCTGGCATTGATAACCATGGTGCATCCGACCACCTGATTCTGTACCAGGGCATTGCGGTAACCGGTGTTGCGGGGCAGTGGACTCAGACCGGTCCTGTTTCCTTTTTCATCCATGATTATCTGACGGCAGTGGTAGAGCCGGGGCACCCCGGTGTCTGCAAATGCGGAGGCTTCGTCTGTCCCGGAATCAAGCCAGTGAACCGCCCGCTCCAGTTTCCCGGGCAGCCAGATGTCGTCCTGGTCACAGAATGCATATCCCGCATAGTCCTCGCCGCATTGTAGCAACAGCTCCAAAAAACTTGCAGAAGCGCCGATGTTCTTGCCGGTATGCAGGGTAATTTTGTTTCCTGAAAGCTCCTTCTTTTCGCTGTCCTTCTCCATGCGATCCATGAAATCCCGGACTACGGCAACCGTCTCGTCTGTCGATCCGTCATCGCGAATCCACAGATCCCAATGGGGGTAGGTCTGCTGCCTCAGACTCTCAAGCTGTTCGGCAATGTAGCGGGCACCGTTACAGGTGGATAACAGTATGGCGATGCGCTTCAGTCCCGGCACGGCAGAAGAATGATCAGCTTCCTGTTCATTGCGGGTCAGGTAGTTGCGTTTGTTCAAGGGAAGAACCTGATCTATCAACCGGTTTGCAGTGGTAATGTAACGTTTCATTGAATAGTGAGACAATACATGATCCCTTGCCTTGCTTACAATCTGATGACGATAACCAGGATTTTGCATGACGCGCAGGATGGTCCGGGAAAGCGACTCGCTGTCACCGGAAGGATAAAGGAATCCTGTTTCACCATCACGCACTACTTCAGGAAGCGCTCCGGAATCGGAGCTGATGACCAGACATCCGGATAACATCGCTTCCACGGCAACCCGGCCAAAAGTCTCCATCCGTGAAGTGATCAGCATGATGTCGTATTCGCCATAAATTGTTTCAAGAGCCGAATGATAACCGGCCGTTCTGACGCTGTCACCCAGCCCCGCATTCCGGATTTCGGCTTGCAGCTTACTGATATCTCTTTCTTCGCCACTACCGTAAATATCAAGTTGGAAATCCTTGCGTTCCTGGTGCAGGATCTTTAAAGCCCTGACCGCCTCTCCCATGTTTTTCCTTGGACAGATACTGCCGGCCATGATCATACGCGTGGTGCCGGTATCACCCTTCGGCATGCGTGCGGCACCGTCCTCTTCATGCGACATGCCTTCTATACCGACATCACCCTGCGGCATGCGTGCGGTACCGGTATCATCATACTCTGTACGCGTGGTATCAGTATCATCCTTTTCTCTCGCATCAGTGGACAAAGGAGCGTGAAAACCATTGGGTACCACAGCCATTTGGGGAAGTGGCAAAGGCGCTCCGGACGGATACCGCTTCATTGCCGCATCATGGAGCGAAGGATGCAGCTGACGGGCCAGGAAAAAGGAATTGCAGATAAAAAGATCGCTGGTCCGGACCATCAGTTCAAAAGCGCTTTTTCTGCCATGGTAATAGCGGCCAAAACCGGCCCCGGCTACATCTGGAAGCTCACGGGCATGCCATATGTGGCGCGGGCGTCTTGGGAGGCACTCGGTAAGCATCGCGCCAACCGGAACAGCAATGGTGTTCGAATAAACAAGGTCCGGATCCCAGTCCGATATTGCCCTCAAAATCGCGGGCAGCTGCTTTCTGTTGTGAATTCTTCGCAACAGGCCCGCCAGATGCCGCATCCTGCTGCCAATCCAGCGTGAATAGGGGATGATTACACACTTAATGCCATTCTCCGACAACATCTCCGTCAGGGGCCCCTCCGAAGGTGCCAGTATGCGCAATTCGTAACCGCCCATGGACTGCAAACCCAGTATCAAGTCCGCAAGCGAGCGTTCCGCCCCCATGAGATCACTGCTGTGAGATACGAACAGTATTCTTGGCCTGGTTTTTCTGATCTCGGGAAACGATACTGTTATTTTGTTTATATCCTGTGACTTGCATGTTATCATTTCATAAAGACTGGCAAGTCTTTTCCCCTGCTTTTCGGCATTGAAATGCACTTCTATGCGGTTTCGGGCATGATGGCTGTATCCCGTCCAGGATGCGGGATCGGACAGCAGCGTTCGAAGGTGTTGTTCCAGCCCTTCTACATCACGTTCTTCCGCCAAAAGACCGCCTTTTCCATCTTCAATGACAAAGGGGATGTCACAATGGCGTGAACTGACTACAGGCATGCCGCTGGCTGCCATTTCAATCAGAGAGACAGGAGCGCCCCCTTCACTGTCTCCGTCTTCGGCCTGGACACTGGGTGCCAGGTAAATGTGATGGGAACGGGCCAGCTCTTGCAGTTCGTGTGCCGGCATGAATCCCGGCAACTGCACCTTTCCGGAAAGCCGCGGAGAATCTTTGATAAAACGAAGGAGTAATTCTTTCTCATGTCTGGAAACCGCCTCGCCCGTGTCATCACCGACCATTGTGATTCGCACCGGATAATCTTCACATATACGCTCAAGAGCTTGCAGGCCGTACAGCAGGCCTTTTTTGGGGCGAAAAGCAGCCGCCATGAGAATCCGGAACGGTTCATCCTCATTATGCACACGGGGTTCAAACGGTATGGCATCTAGATCCACACCAAGGGGATGAACCTGTAACCGGTCCGCCGGACAACCCAACTCGGTCACTCTTTGTGCCATGAATGGTCCCTCGCACAATACCAGATCAATCGACTGGAAAAGCGATTGATAGCGTTGATACCATCGCCGGTCTGTACGCGGAAGATGGTCCACATCCTGGCCGTAGAAAGTGACGACATGCCTCTTGTGATTCCGGATACCGTTCCGACGCCCTGAAATACGATAGTTCTTCCAGGCAACCGGACCAAAATGAGAATGGAGGATATCCGGTTTCAGGCGCCGGCTCACATATTGGACATAGACATGATAGTCCACATGCCGCAACAGACGGGTGCTTACCTCCTGCATTTTCGATGAGGCGCCCCAGAGCACATGCGTATGCGGCAGCTGAAATTGTTCCGGATTCCGGAGCTCCTTGCAGACAATATGGGAACTCACCGTCTCAGGCAAAGCACGAACCTGGTGATAAAGCCAAGTCTGCGTCTGGGGAAGCCAGACCGGAAAACTGTGAAGAACCGTAAGGTTCATTGACGATGCTCCTTTTTCTGAAACCGATGGGTGAACAGGGCACCCATGAAATCACGTGCAATCCATGAATGATAACGCCAAACCACGGGAAGGTAAAGAATGAGGAAGAGACCGGCAATGGCGAACACCATACCCGTGCGGCCCACATGACTAGCCTGCGACCAGATGACGGAATCCTTCCATAAAAGAACGAGCATGCCCATGACATCCTGGATGCTCTTGAGGTCACCAAAGGCGGTGATGTACTCCCGGGCTCCACCGGCCAGATAACTAAATACCGCGGTAAGAGCAACCGCAATCAATGTGGCCAGAAGTACGGGTCGAATCGCTCTCAGAAGCCGGCCCCAGTCGAGTCCGATCAGACGGTTTACCAGGATCGTCTGTCCCGCAATAAAATAAATGATATTGACAAGAAGATAGAGTGCCGCCAGTGCATAGATGGAATATTGTGCTCCAAGGAGAAAAATACCAGTATTCACTGCCGCAGCCATCAGATTCCAGTAAAAAAGGAGGGATGCTCGCCCCTTGCTCAGTGCAATATTGCCGCTTGGATTCCCTGCCATCCGTAGCAGCCCGATCACCACCATGAAAGGAACCAGCCGGATGGAGATTTCCCAGCCTTGTCCAAATACCAGCGGTATCAGCCAGGGAGCAGATAGTGCCGTTATCATGAACAGGGGTATGGATACGGCAAGTACGCCTTGCAGCAACGTTAGATAGCCGTTGCGCAAAATGGCATTGTCATGCTGACGTGTCGAAAAAACCGGGAAAGCGACACGGTTCAACAGCGGACTCAATCGCAGCAAAGGGAACAACAAAAGCT
>SLHZ01000076.1 GCA_007135895.1 Balneolales bacterium
AACTCCTCGACATAGCGGCTGTTGGCCTGACGTGCCCAGCGCAGGCCTTTGAGGGGTCCGCCCGGAGCGTTCACATTCAGGGTGATGCCGCTGGGGAGCCCGTTTTCCAGAACAAAGCGGATGGCCCGGCGGGCAGCTTCCTGTGCACCGCAAAGATCGGCTGATTCGCTGAACTCCATACAACTGACCGCAATGGATGGATAACCCAGTATCGTTCCTTCCGTAGCGGCACTGACGGTCCCGGAATAGATGATGTTGATACCCGCATTGGAGCCGTGATTGATGCCGCTCAGCACCATGTCGGGTTTGCGGCTCAGCAGTTTATCGTGGCCCAGTTTGATGCAATCGGCCGGAGTGCCATTGACAGCCTGACCCTGCATTTTCGAATTGATCTGAAAGGATGTGACCCTCAAAGGATCTGATACTGTAATAGCGTGACCAACAGCGCTTTGCTGACGATCGGGTGCAATAATGGCGACCTCCCCGAACTCCTGTGCCACTTCAGCAAGGGCACGGATTCCCGGGGCAAAGATGCCGTCATCATTACTGACAAGTATGAGCCGGTCTGCGGAATAGCCCGCCCTGTTATCGCTTGATTTACCCTTCCTCATTACTTTTTGTTATCCGTACTGCTCTTCTTTATTTGGAAATAGTCCATTTTTCACATCGGAATGGTAGCGTTTGACCGAGTCGGTCATGATGGTATGCATATCGGCATACCGTCGCAAAAAACGGGGGCTGAACTCCTTGTTGAGTCCTAGCATGTCGTGTGTCACCAGCACCTGTCCGTCGCAGACCTGGCCTGCGCCAATACCGATGGTCGGAATATCCAGCTTCCGTGTCACCTTTTCGGCCAGTGGTGCCGGTATTTTTTCCAGGACCAGGGCGAAACAACCGGCTTCCTGAAGCAGCACCGCATCGGTGAGCAGCTCATTCGCCTCCTTTTCATCGGTTGCCCTGACCCGGTAGGTGCCGAATTTGTAAATACTCTGTGGTGTAAGACCCAGGTGGCCCATGACAGGTATGCCGGCATCGACGATCTTGCGAATAGCCGGGACCACCGTACGGCCTCCCTCAAGCTTGACTCCGTGGGCGCCGGCCTCCTTCATCATCCGCCCGGCACTTTCCAGTGCCCCGGTGTCGGTCACCTGATAACTCATGAAAGGCAGATCGGCAATGATCAGGGAACGCTCCACACCCCGGACCACGCAGGTGGTATGATAGATCATCTGTTCCAGTGTGATGGGCAAAGTGGTCTCGTGACCGGCCATGACATTACTGGCTGAATCCCCTACCAGGATAATATCAATACCCGCCTGATCAATGATCCGTGCCATGGTGTAGTCATAGGCGGTCAGCATGCTGATTTTTTCACCCCGGATCTTCATGTCAACCACGGTCCGCGTAGTGATCCTGGGCGGAAATACCTGTTCGGTATGAGTACTCATAACTGATCCTTGGGGACTATCGCAGCGGTAGCTTCAATTTCACAGGCCATCTGTCCTTCAACCGTGGCTACACCTTTCATGGTAAGGAAATTCCTTCTTGCCGAGAGAACCTCCACGGTGAGCAGCAGCTGGTCTCCCGGGACGACCGGTTTACGAAAGCGGGCATTTTTTATGGCTGAAAAAACGATAAATACATCATCAGGCTCCCCCTCCCTCTTTTTCAGGGTCAGAAGGCAACCCGCCTGAGCCAATGCTTCCACCTGCAGCACACCGGGCATCACACATGTCTCGGGAAAGTGGCCGTTAAAGAACTCCTCATTCGCCGATACATTCTTAATGGCGACAATATGCTTGTCGCCGATTTCCAGAACCCTGTCCACCATCAGGAAAGGATAACGATGCGGCAGCAGCTTTTTGATTTCTTCGATATTCATAGTTCTTGATTCGAATTGGATAAGGGGGTCTAAGATAATTCAGAGCGTGGTCATTGGAGTCATACAGCCAGCCAAAAGAATATAGCATTTCTCAGAGAACGATTCCGATGTAAATATAGGCAATTCCCTGCATCAGTGAATGGCTTTCCACCCGCTTGAACCGGCCAGTTTTATGCATACTTCCGAGAAAAAGCTTACCGGCTGGAAAAGCGGCGCTCGTTTCCGGCAGATACTGGTAGGCCTTTCGGTTTCCGCTGAGCAGGCCGCCCAGTACGGGTATCACATATTTACTATGCCACCGGAACGGATACTTCATCCATCCCGACGGTTGACCGAATTCCAGTATCAGAACTTTGCCATTGGGTTTCACCACACGTCCCATTTCCGACAATGCTGTAACGGGATCATCAACATTGCGAATTCCAAAGGCGATCGATGCCAGATCAAACCGGTCATTCTCAAAGGGCAGATTCATGGCGTCAGCCACTTCCCAATGGATATCAAGTCCCTTACGCCTTGCTTTTCGCGGTGCCGGTTCCAGCATTTCGGGACAGAAGTCCGTTCCGGTCACCCGGCCCTTCGCACCCACGGCCTTCTTGAATGCTATTGCAAGGTCTCCGGTGCCGGTAGCGCAGTCCAGAACATTCATACCCTCTTTCACACCACTCAAACGCACCGCTTTTCTTCTCCACCAGTGATGGGTTCCGAAGGAAAGAACGGTATTAATGAGATCATACCGGCCTGAAATGGAGGCGAACATCTGCCGCACTTCTTCGCTCATCGGCGCTGCCTTCTTCTTTTGTGCTTCTGAAATACTTCTTTCTGTTTCTGGATCAGTGTCAGGATCTCCTTCTCCATCGCATCCACCTCCCGGACCGGTATGTTTTTTTTCAGGGCATAACGGATTACAAGCATCTTCAAAACCCGGTCATTAAGCAACAGTGTTCCCGGTAAAAAAAAACCCGAAACCCATTGAATTGCCGCCCTGATCCATCCGAATTTCAATATAACAAAGAAAGCCAGACCGAATGGCACCGCCAGATACTCACCCGCCATTCCTTTCCAGCTCAGTACGGCAAGCGATACCAGCAGCACAACCGCCTCCTTATCGGTTACCCGGAGAACGGCTGTCAGAGGCAGGCTCACGAAGCTGCTTTTATAGATATGCCAAACCGCTACAAACAGCAGGGTGGCCAATACCGCTATCGTTATCCCCTGTTGCCACAAAAGGAGCATAAAGAGAAGGATACCCAGATTGTCGGTACTGCGAATCCATATCTCCGATTGTTTGATGATCTTCTCGAGAGGAACTTTATCCAGCAGGCCCGGGGCATAGGTATCCAGGGCTTGTCTGGTGATATGAAACCAGTTGCCAGCCGAGGTAAAAAGACCACGGGGTGTCTCTATGAAATGACCGTCACCGGTCTCGGAAAAAACCATGGTTCGAAGGGTTGCCTGCAACGTTCAAAAGTTAGGGTAATAAAGCGGAAATGCCAAATATTCAGGCTCGTGCTATTGTGGCAACTGACACAGACTGCACATGTTGCCGGATCCTGTTTGCAACGGCCAGCGCCGTGGCGCCTGTTGTGATCACATCATCGACGATGACCGCATGACGGTTCCGGAATATGGCAGCGTCCCTGATCTCGAAAGCTCCCTCCAGGTTTCTTTTTCTTTGCGCGGCATTGAGTCCCGTCTGAGTCCTGGTATACCTTCTTCGCACCAGTGCTCTTTCGGGAGCCACTTCTGCCCGTGTTACTTTGGCCATGCCACGGGCGATAAGCCGGGACTGGTTGTATCCTCTTTTACGTTCCCTGGAAGGATGAAGCGGCACTGGCAGGAGCAGCAGATCAGCAGATACTTCAATCCAGCGGTTCCGGCTCAGGCGATGCCCCAAATGACGACCCAGTGTCAGACCCAGTTCCGCCAGCCCTCCGTATTTTATCTGGTGCAGCACATCCTGCAGGAAACCTCCCTTGTCAAACTCCCAGAGCGAATCCTGCATTCTGATATGGTCCGGTAAAATAAGGCCCTCACAGGACTCCAGTTCTTCCGGGTTGGCTGGCTCAAAGGCATAATGAAGGCAATGGTCGCAGAGATAGGTGTCATCCGGCTGCCGATCGCCGCACACCAGGCAACTGACCGGATATAGGAGTCCGGAAAGATCACGCAACAGACCGGACAGCAGAGCGGGTGGTTTCAGAGTTATCTTGTTCATAAAAAAGCTTCTCACTGCAGTATGATCAATACATCAATACCTTTTGCAAGGATCATTGTCTTTTTTAAGAGCAGGATCGGAGGATTAACTTACCCCATGAATACCTCATGAAACCCGAGAAAAAAAATCTAATCCGCCCGGGCATCGGGGAATACAGATGTGTTTCTTGCTTATATTTGATATCTTGCAACGATCTATACAATTCCAATCCGCTGAATCACCAAAAACCATGTCCACAATCTCAGAAGATCTGACCCGCATTCGAAAAGAAAAGCGGCTCAGCAGGCAGGATGTATTTGACAAGTGCCGGGTACCGATGCATACCATTGAGGGTATCGAAGACGGATCCATCTTCTCCGGCACCATGCGCAACAAAACCTATCTCCGCAGTTATATCAGAACCTATGCGAAGTCAATAGGAATTCAGGATGCTGATATGATCGAGGCCCTTGATCAGCTGGATTCCGGCACCTATGACGGGTTTCTCGCTGAAATCTACCTGAAAAAGTTTGAATCCACCCCTCCGGAAAAGAGCAGCCGTCAAAAAGATCTTCTGGAAGATGACGGGAAGGAGAGTACTGAGGCTGAGGACAAGGCTGAAGACAAGGATAAAAAGAAGACAAAACAAAAGACCGGAAAATTTGCTGTTAAAAAGAAAGAAGTTGCGGCCAAACCGGGAAGCCAAACCCGGCACACCCAAAGTGGTGAAGGCATAACCGGTGAAGTAAGAAAGAGGAAGAATATCACGCCGGAAGCTCAGGAAAAAACGCTTGAAGACATCGAATGGGAAGACAAAAGCACAAAAAAGAAGCTCCATACATCGACTTCCACTTTTTCACCGGGCCGCCATGAAAGCT
>SLHZ01000316.1 GCA_007135895.1 Balneolales bacterium
AAACCGGGCGAAGCGGTTATTACCGGCGGTCACCTTCTTCCCAATCCCTATGTGATCCATTGTCTTGGACCTGTTTATGGTGTGGATCAGCCTGAAAGGGAGCTCCTTGCTTCATGCTATCGTCAGGCACTGAAGCTGGCTGATGAAAAAGAGCTCTCATCCATTGCATTTCCTGCCATTTCGACCGGTGCGTTCGGCTATCCTGCCGATGAAGCGCTTGACGTTGTTTTTGAGACCGTATCAGCCTTGATACCCAAACTCACCTCCGTGAAACTTGTCCGATTTGTGCTATACAGTCAAAGTGATCTTGATCTGTATAAAAAAGCCATGGAAAGAATCGGATAAAACGAACGATTGGTACCCTGTTCGGTTGTTCTTAAGAGGTAGTCACAACGTGTGATAATGCGTTATGGGAGCTCAGTGTCCCACTCTGAGCTCCTCAAGCTGCTCTGCGTTGGAATGAAAATGCTCTTTGCCGGAGCTAAAAGAAGGTTCTGAGCCGGAATGATAACTGCTCTGTGCTGGAACGATAGTGCTCTCTGCGTTGAGTCGTAAGTTGCTCTGTGTCGAAACTAAGAGATGTTCTGCACTGAAATGAAGAGCTGCTCTTTGCCGGAATGAGGAAAATGATAACGCTAAAGTGAAAATATGTCTGCGTCAAATTAGAATTCATGTCTGCACCAGAACGAATAAGAGCTTTAACTCTTGAGAACACTTACCAGAATCTTTCTGAGAAGCTGTACAGCCATCAGAAACCGATACCCGTAAAGGATCCGAGCATGCTTCTCTTCAATGATCATCTTGCTTCGGATTTGGGATGGGACTTTTCCGGCATCGATCAAACCCAACTGACCGCCATATTCTCAGGAAACAGCCTTCCAGAATCCTCTGTCCCGATTTCCCAGGCCTATGCCGGACACCAGTTCGGACATTTTACCATGCTCGGAGATGGCCGGGCCGTGATCTTGGGTGAATGGGTGATTCAAAATGAACCAGCCCCTCAAGGCTATCACCTTGGTAAAAAAGCATCAAACGTTATCGAAAAAAACTCTGGAAAAAATGTCCCGAAAACTCACGGCAACCTTTCAGTTAACTACGCCCATAAAGAGTCGGATGAATATGGAGGCAACCGATACGACATTCAACTGAAAGGCAGCGGCATCACGCCTTATTCGAGGCAGGGAGACGGCCGGTCTACACTTCGCTCAGTCTTGAGAGAATATCTGATGAGCGAAGCGATGCACCATCTTGGCATACCGACTACCCGGAGTCTGGCCGTTGTGACGACAGGAGAGACGGTCTATCGTGAGGTACCGCATGAAGGCGCCGTGCTGACACGTGTAGCCAGCAGCCATATCCGTGTCGGTACTTTCGAATATGTAAATCGTTTTCTGGGACAAGAAGAACTGAAGCGTTTTACCCGATATGTGATCAAAAGGCATTATCCGGAGCTCATGGATGCCGAAAACCCTGCACTTGAGCTGCTGAAGGCCGTAGCGAACCGTCAGATTCGCCTCATTACCGAGTGGATGAGAGTAGGCTTTATCCACGGTGTCATGAATACTGATAACATGAGCATTCCGGGAGAGACGATCGATTACGGTCCCTGTGCCTTCATGAATGGCTATGATCCTCATACCGTCTTCAGTTCCATTGATGTGCAGGGGCGATACCGCTTCTCCAATCAGCCAATTGTAGCCCAATGGAATCTGACTGTTTTTGCAGGTACGCTGCTGGGGCTTGTACACAAAGATCGGGACAAGGCCATTGAGATGATGCAAGAAGTTATCGACGGACTTGCATCCGATTTCGAACGGCAATGGTATGCCATGATGAGCGCTAAACTGGGCTTGTGGTTGCCTGAAAATGAGGTTCAGCAGGCTGGCGCCGAATCAGAGAAAACGGATCAACAGGTTGGACCTGGATGGGTAAAGGGTGCATGGGGAAAGCAGGTTTTACCCGAACCAGATCCGGCAGATCGTAAGCTGATCGATGACCTGCTTAGCTGGATGGAAAAAAACCGGGCAGACTACACAAGTACTTTTTTAGCTTTGCAAAATCAGGAGGTGCTTTCCGAAAAAACCTATCAGCAAACCGATTTTCAGCATTGGTACAAAAGCTGGATAGAAAGGATAAGCGCTGTTGGCAAAACTGCTGGACTTGAAGCACTTGGTGAATGCGAAATTGACGAGGACGGAAAGACTGCCGGAATTGGGAGGATCGAAGGAGGTGAAGGGAGCGAAGGGAGCAAGTTACTCAGCAGGCCGAGCGGATCCGATGCTATCAAAGAGGCAAGAACACGCATGATCCGGCAAAATCCGGTTTTTATTCCCCGCAATCATCTTGTCGAAGAAGCTCTGGATGTTGCCACGATTCATCATGACATGTCACCACTCAATCAGTTGCTTGGTCAGTTGACCCATCCATATCGGGAATCATTCCGCGCCGGGGATCTTCAGGAAGTTCCCGAGGGATATGACCGGACCTATCAGACTTTCTGCGGGACCTGACTTCCTGCGGAACCTGACTTCTTGCGGAACCTGAATATATGTGGAACCTGAATATCTGCGGATCTTGAGTCAGTGTGGTTCTTGAATATCTGCGGATCTTGAATCAGTGTGGTTCTTGAATATCTGCGGATCTTGAGTCTGTGTGGATCTTGAATATCTGTGGTGAGTATTTGCGGCACCTGAGTTAAAGTGACAGATAGCACAAATCCTCAGAAAAAAACTTGACTTTTGTGCGTAGTATGTCTTTATTGGTACTAACTAATTAGTACTATGGTTTTAAACGATTCTCCAAATCATCACTATTTCGACAATAAACCACTATGAAAAAATCACTGATTCCGCTGGGTGATACCGAAATGGAAATCCTGCACCATGTCTGGAAATTGAAGAGTGCAACAGTAGCACAAGTGCAGGACTGTATCCTGAAAGATCGCAAGATAGCCTATACGACCGTAATGACCATCATGAAGAATTTGTCGGAAAAAGGATTGCTCGACAAGGAGATGCAAGGTAATACCTACATCTATCGCCCGGCACAGTCCGCAGGGGAGGTACAGCAGAATCTTCTGAGTCAGTTCGTGGACAAGGTTTTCAAGGGTTCTCCTACGGCACTGGTGCAAAGTCTGGTGATGGCCGAGAAACTGAGCCCGGAGGACCGCGAAGAGATTGAACGACTTATCGGCAAAATGAAGTGACGTGCTTAAAGAAGTAACATGATAAAAGAAGTGATGTGCTCAAAGATGCGATGCGAAAAAATGAAGTGATATGCTCAAAGAAGCAATGTCTCAATAGAGGTAATATGCCGGTCGAATTAATGAGCTAACAAGAACATTCATGCCAAATGATATACTAAGATGGAAATCCTTGAATTTGTAGCCCACGAAATCATGCTTGTCGGAGCGCAGCCCTGGGTCATGCCTTTTCTGCTGATTTTTGCGGTATGGACCTCTATGGCACTTCTGATCCGGTTGCTGCTCTTTGGTTTGCCGGACCGGTTTGCCATGTTGCATTATCACAGTCGAATGGCTTTGCTTTACAGCCTACCGCTCATGCTTCTGACAGCATGGCTTGTGAATACCGTTCTGCGTCCGTTTGCCATGGGTGGTTCTTTGCCTATGGCATGGCTGAACGCCATCGAAATAACGCCTTCGGGAGTGGCTTCCACCGTGTCGTCTTCGTCCATCCTGGATATCCTCCTGTCAACAACTACTTCTATTCCGTTTCTGGCCGGAATGCTGATGATTCTGACGATCTTTATGTCCCTGATTGGCACCATCCGAATGGCTAATCAGATCCGGTCGCTCCGGAAGATCCGGAAATTTCCCGGCCAGCCATTGGTGGCGGCAATTCTGGGTGAAAGGCCGTACGAAGAGCTGAATGCAGAGCTGAACAAAAAGCGGAACATAACAATGAATATCGGGATGAGCAGCGGCCATGATGGTATTCCGGCTAGTTCAACCGAATCAGAGACCCTGTATTCGCTGGTACAAAAATTATCGCGGAAACTGCGCATCAGCAGGAAAGTTTCCGTTTATCGGCACTCCGGTATATCGGTGCCCATGACCATCGGCTGGCGCCATCCACGTATCATCCTTCCGGATAAAACCTGGAGTCCGCAGGATCTGGAACTCATTCTTCATCATGAGATGGTACACATCCGCCGTGGTCACTTTCTGTTCCGAACCCTGGAAGAGAGTTTGAGAAGCCTGTTTTTCGTCCATCCGCTGGTACATATGCTGACCCGTGAAATCACCGCCTGGCGTGAAATGTCCTGCGATTCTGAGTTACTTGCAACTTCGAAGGCCACCGGCCAGCAATATGCCACTTTGCTTTACCAGACCCTGCCAGATTCCGGTTGTATGACACCAACGCTGCTCTCGTCATCTATTTCTGCCAACCCCAACATTAAAAAAAGGATCGAAGCAATGACACATTATCTGAGAATATCACAAAAATGGAATCAGCGGCGCAGAGCCAGCCTGGCCCTCGCAACGGTTATCATGATCCCGGTGCTGTTGCTGGCATCGTGCGATTTCAGTACTGCTCCGACCGAAACCGGCGAAAGGGATGTCCAAAGAAAATCGGACGAGATAGTGGAGGAGGTGTTTTTTGTGGTCGAGGAGATGCCGGAGCCGGTAGGCGGAATGAAGGCTATTTATGAAAATCTGATCTATCCCGAAGAGGCACGCCGGGCCGGAATCGAAGGCCGGGTAATTGTTCAGTTTGTTGTGGATGAAGAAGGTAGCATCCTCGATCCTGTTGTGGTTCAGGGTATCGGTGGCGGCTGTGATGAAGCAGTCGTTGATGCCATCACATCCGTAGAATGGAAACCCGGAACACAACGAGGCAGAAACGTGAAGGTTCAGTACATGCTGCCCATTACTTTCCGTCTGGACACCGGTGACCGGGAATCATCGGATGGAGGGTGAGGTGAGACCCTGAT
>SLHZ01000151.1 GCA_007135895.1 Balneolales bacterium
AACCCTGCAACGACAATTCGCTACACGATTCCATCGAACATGGAAGTGCGTATCGATGTATACAACGTAGCAGGTCAGCGAGTGGCCACGTTGGTCAATGAGCGTCAGGAAGCCGGTGTACATACGGCGACCTTTGACGGTACGCGTATGGCCAGCGGAGTGTATCTGTATCGCATCACGGCGGGCAATTTTGTAGAGACCCGCAAGATGACGCTGATCAAGTAACAGCGTGCTTCTTTTTCGTGAAAAGGGCGCTCCGGATTACCGGGGTGCCCTTTGTTATTTTTACAGTTTTTAATCCTCCTTTATGGTATTTTTGAGGATAGGCCGTTCCCGGATAATGAGCCAGGTCATCTCTTTTAAATCACGACACATCATTTGCAAAAAATCATGAAACCACATCTACTGATTTGCAGCATTCTGCTTTCCTTCTGCCTTATTCCTGCCGTTTCACAGGCCCAGGCTGTGCAGGATTCGCCGACACCACCCAAGGAAGAATTCCGTTCTTTTTGGCTGGCTACAGCGGCAGCTATGGACTGGCCCCCCAATACGACCAGTGCCAGCCAGCAGCGTGACGCCTTGCGCGATATCATTCATAATGCCAAACAGATGGGTATGAATGCCATTGTTTTCCAGGTGGTCCCCAGAGGTGATGCGTTTTATCAAAGTGAAAGACTGCCGTGGTCCAGTTTTCTGACGGGTGGACCCAATGTCGGAGTACCCGGCCGGGATCCGGGATGGGACCCGCTCGCTTTTGCCATTGAAGAGGCGCATAAGCTCGGAATGGAGCTGCATGCCTGGTACAATGTATATATGGTGAACAGGGAAACTTATGACCGGAGTCCCGACAGCGATCCGCCGCATGTCTATTATGCACAGCCAGACTGGATTGACCAGGATGGCAACAACTGGAACTGGATTAACCCGGCTATTCCCGAGGCCCGGGAGTGGATCGTAGATAACGTAGTTGAAATAGTGGAAAACTATGATGTCGACGCGGTCCATTTTGATTTTATCCGTTACGGACGCAATTATCCAAGGGATGAAGATCTCATGCAGCAGTACAATCCCGCCGGGTTGACCAATATCGCCGACTGGCGGCGTGAAAATATCAACATGTTTGCACGTGATGTCTATGCGGCTGTCAAGGAAATCAAGCCCTGGGTGAAAGTAGGTTCCACTCCTGTCGGACACTATCGCACATCCGGCGGCTGGGCTGCCGGCTACGGTTATTCCCAGTACTATCAGGATACCCGGCGCTGGGCCGAGGAGGGTGTTCACGATTATGTGGCTCCCCAGCTCTATTGGGATATCGGGGCTCCCGGATCCGGTGGCTCCCATGCCCCGCGGTTTGAATGGCTGGTGCATGACTGGACCACCGACATGCGCGGCCGGCATTATTATATTGGTACCGGACCGTATCGCCCTGAAATCAAGCCGCAGCTTCCCGCTCAGATTGATACCATTCGAAACTCCCCTGCTCCCGGTCACATGCACTTCAGCTATCGCAATATCACCGACAATCCGTTCGGTGACCGCTACCGCTCCATGGCCATCGTGACACCCATGCCCTGGATGAGTATGAGCCGGCCCAATACGGTCCGTGATCTGTCTGTGGTCGTCCAGGGCGAAGAGGTAACCCTCGAGTGGACCCCGCCGGCACCGGGACGCGGTGAAACCGATCCCTTCTTTCGCTATGTGGTCTATCGCGCCGCGTCAGGCTCCGTCATATCCGATGCCGCCATCATTGACAACCCGGCGAATATCATCGAAATTACCGGCCAGACAACCTATACGGGTGTTTTGCCCGAAGCGTCGAATGGCCAGAATGAAACCTGGTACTATTATGTGACCGCTCTCAGCCGGAACAATGTGGAAGGGGATTTCGTCAAAACCGATATGGTTGAAGTCTCCAGCCTGGACGATCCCGCACTGGTCCGTCGTTTCAGCCTGGAACAGAACTATCCCAATCCGTTTAACCCGGCCACGGAAATCCGCTTTGAAATACCTGACGGCGGACAGGTCCGCCTGACTGTCTACGATATACTGGGCAGGGAAGTGGCCGTACTGGTCAATCGCGAGCTTGCCGCCGGAATGCATACCGCACGGTTCGATGCCACCGGCATGCCCTCGGGCATCTACATGTACCGCCTTGAGAGCGGAATGCTGGAACAAACCCGTAAGATGCTGCTGCTCAAATAGTGTCATATCTCCTCCTTTGGTTATATGACCCAAACTGTACACATCTCTTGTTAACTGTCAACTCTCTCTTATCCATGATAAAAGTATCTCGCTTTCTGATATGGCCGGTTTCCATGGCCCTCTTTCTGCAAATAACCGCAGTTTCATACCTTTGCACAACACAGGCTCAACCCCAGGCCTCCAAATACGAATTCCGGGCCCCCTGGCTGACCACAGCCTGGGGTTTGGACTGGCCTGCCGGGGTATCCGGTGCTTCCAGCCAGCAAAACCGCATGATCTCGATTCTCGACCGGCTGGTGGAGCAGAACATGAGTGCCGTAATCTTTCAGGTATCGGCACGGGGAGATGCCTACTATCAGAGTGACCGACTTCCCTGGGCCTACAATCTTTCGGGAACCCCCGGCAACGATCCGGGCTGGGATCCCCTCCAGTTTGTTATTGACGAAGCGCGAAAACGCGGACTGGAAGTCCATGCCTGGTTCAATGCTTTTGCCGTAGCCTATGACTCCGGCAACGACGCACCAGCCTCAGCCGATATACCGAATGTCCGCCATACGAATCCCGGATGGATGGAAAGCGGCGGGTGGATGAACCCCGGGATCCCGGAGGCCAGGCAGTGGCAGGTGGACAACGTGATGGAACTGGTGGAACGCTACGATATTGATGCGATCCATTTTGACCGGATCCGGTATGCCAGCGGCTATACCAGAGATCCCTCGCTGATGGAGGCTCACAATCCCGACAGTATTGCGAACATCGCCGACTGGCGCCGCTGGAATGTCACAGAGTTCGTCCGGCAAGTCCACGAAGGCATCCAGGAGATCCGGCCGACGGTCAAGATCGGGGTTACCCCGGTTGGTCACTACGATGCCGGAAGTACCGCCGGATGGGGTGCACTGTACGGTTACAGCAGTGTCTTTCAGGACAGCCGGTTCTGGGCCGAAATGGGATACATCGACTACATCGCCCCGCAAGTGTACTGGGATATCGGTACGGTCAGAGCTCCCCGTTTTGTACACATCGTTAACGACTGGGTAGTGAAACGGAGAAATGACCGTCATCTTTACATTGGGATAGGTGCCCATGAAACATGGAACCGAAACGAGATGGATCTTCAGATCGATACCACACGCTCCCTGGGAGCCGAGGGGCAGGTCTATTTCCGCAATGCCAGCATATCTGGCTCTGATTTCAACGGCCGCTACGATACCAGGGCGATTGTACCCCCCATGCCGTGGAGATCTCTTTCTCAGCCCAATCCAGTACGTAACCTGGCTCATGATATCGAAGAGAACCGGGTTACATTGAGCTGGGAAGAACCGACTCCGGGCCGGGGTGAGGAAGACCCGCTGTTCCGCTATGTCGTCTACCGGGTGAATACCGGCAGCATCATATCCGATCAGGCCATATTGGACAACCCGGTGAATATTGCAACGCTGACTGGTGAGACAAACTGGACCGAAGAGATCACCGGTGAGGATGAACTTTTCGAACTGACCTATTATGTCACCGCGCTAAGCAGAAATAACGTGGAGGGCGATTTTGTCCGAGCCGATCTGACCCTGGTATCGGCCGATGAGCCGGCTATGATAGCGGGCAGATTCGAATTGAAACAAAACTACCCCAACCCATTCAATCCCGAGACCCGGATCTCATTCCATCTGCCCGAAACGGCACACACCACCCTGGCCATTTATGATCTGCTGGGACGTCGTGTCGCCATGCTGACCAGCGATGTCATGGCTGCCGGTCAACACTCCGTGACCTTTGATGCGTCCGGACTCGCCTCTGGTGTCTATGTGTACCGACTTCGGTCCGGGGATCATGTTCAAAGCAAAAAGATGCTGCTTGGTAAATAAAAAGCATTTTTCGACCCGAAAGATGGTGCTTTTTTGCCATTTTTTATGTAAGATTCAATATCTTATGTTAATGTCATTTTTTTATTCAGGGACATTCTGACTTCATATAACACAACAGATGATCATGATACGACTGTTTTATTTTGCTCTGGCTATCTCATTGCTGGTTATGACTTTGCATGCCTGTGACTTCATAGAACCCGACACTGACAAGCCTTTCCCGGAAGGTATGGCATCTGTCCGGGTGGTCAACCTGGCTCCACTCTCTACATCCATCAGTTACTTTCATAAAGATCAGGTCGTCTTCAACAACATTGATTTCGGGGATGTGACCGGTTATGCCGATGTGGAAGTCGGCTATAATGTGGATGGCTTTCTGAGTGCCGGCGGAGATACCCTCCGGGCCCGGAGAGAGGCTTTCCGCGACATGCCCGATGACATGCGCTTTTTTGATTTCGAGCGTACTTTTACCGTATATGTGCTGCATTCGGCCGACTCCCTGGCGGGATATACCTACATTCGTTCCATGGAGATTGAACCCACACCCAACGCCGAAGGAAATGCGAGGATTCGCGTTCTGCATGCCGCTCCAGGGGTGGGTGCCGTGGATATCTATCTGGCTTCTCCCGGTGAAGAAATCTCAGAGGATAACATGTTTGACGAGGAAATTCCCTTCAACAACGAAGGGGGATCCAGCGCCGCCAATAATAATTCCGCCCCCTCGGAAATGCCGCTTTACACCACCAGACCGGCCGGTACGTACAATGTGATGCTGACGCTCAGCGGTGAAACCGATGTGGTGTTTGAGGAAGAGGTTACGCTGAACTCCAGCGGCAACTACACCATGGTCTTGTATCCGAAGGAGGATCTGACCGGCGTGGAAAAAGTATTG
>SLHZ01000351.1 GCA_007135895.1 Balneolales bacterium
ATGGCCGAGTGTGGAGGGTTGCTGCAGGTTATCGGTATCGTCGGACGGAGAGGTATCGGCATGGATGGTGGCATGACCGACAAAATGGTGGGCAATCAAATGTCCGAGCGTATCCGCCAGGGTCATGAACTGCGTGACCGGTAAAATCTGGGGAGCGCCGATATTATTGTAGTCCACCCGCCGGTCGGGTTCATAGCCATGCCAGGCATAGGCGGCGCGCATGGGGATATCGGGGTTGGAGAAAGATTCTCCCACCGACTGTCCCCGCAAGCCGTCGCCCCAGCGGTCGTTCATCGTGTTGCGGCCCCATCCGGTGTGATTTGCGATCAGATAGCGCGACTTCCTGACAGGAGCATACCGGAACTGGAAGTAGACGTAAACATCCTCAAGCGTCTGTTCCGGAATATTGCGGTACTGACCCGTTTCATTGGTCAGGGTATATTCAAAGATGTGGTAATTGTCGTGATGCTCCTGACTGAACTGGTGAATATCCCGGGTAAAAGTCAGGCCCATGGCCGTTTTCACGGTATTGCGAAGCATCCGGTCGGAGGGCAGATCGGGATCCACCTCGTCCACACCCACCTCTTCATAAAAAGTGGGGGCACCGTCCACAAACACCTCGGGTGCCGGGAAACGGGAATAGAGCGTAAACTCTTTGGGGAAGAAGTAGTCACCACCCAGCACGCGCGGACCGGCATGTATTACGCGGTACTCGAACGGGGCATTGACCCCATCGTTGAAATTACGGGCGCCAATCCAGAAGGCCTTGGTGGCCTGGGCATCCTGGAATTCAAAGATGGCCGGCCAGCGGAGTCCGTACTGCTGGGATGAGACCAGTCCGTGTTCGCGCTCGTTGCCGATGGCCGAGTACCAGTTGTGCAGCGAACCGACATTGAGCCAGGTAGCTTCCTGAGCCTGGAGTTTGCCACCGGAGAGCCACATCAGGGCGACGCAGGCCAGCAGAACGGTTTTTCCAGAGGTAAAGAAATGATTTCTCATAGATACGTTTTCAGATTGCGACTAAATGATTTTTTGAGACGGATGTTTTCCAAAAAATGAAACCTCAGAACCGGACCCGGATACCCCAGAAGATATTTCGGGGGTTCAGGAAGGTAAAGAAGGTATGGTTCGGCATTTCTATGTAGGCTTTGTCATCGAGAACCTGCTGGACAAAGTCCTGGTCGGCCGGGATAAAGACACCGTTCCGGAACTGGAAATACTCTCCACGCCGGGTGTCATAATAGAGAGCCCTTTCATTCGGGCGCTCGATGTTGTCCAGTGAGACGGTCGGCTCGATCGGCACGAAGTCCACTCCGGAGCGGCGAAAGTCACCGGGCCGGTCGTTGCCGGGCACGGCGGCATAGGCCAGTTCATCCAGCACTTCCTGGGGAAGATGCAGCGAACGCATGTAGCGGTTGTAGTCCTCGCCGTCGGAATAGCCGTAGCTGGAGGACATCCGCTTGGTGTTCAGCACGTTATCCATATCCATGAAGAACTGTATGCGGGTGTCGGCAACCACGAATTCACGGCTGATGCGCAGTTCCACATTATAGTAGTCACGCCATTGGACGTTATTCACGACCCCTCTGGGCGCCGCACCGCCACCGGCCCAGGTGAAGTAATGGCCGGCCTGCCAGCTGCCCATGAGATTCATGCGCCAGTTCTCCAGGGGACCAAGCGGACCAAAGGAGGGTCCAAAGCCGGCGGGGGTAAAGAAGTCGAGGCTGATCCGGGCATAGGGTCGGGCCACGGGTCGCAGCTGATCGTTGGCCGTAGTGGTACGCTCATACTCCCGCTGCTGGGCCGGATTCTGGTACTGGGTGGCAAAATCAAAACGGCCGGTCGAAGTCACCGTATAGGTGTAGTTCACAAAACCGCGGAAAAAGCGTCCACCCCGGCGTTCCAGGGTTGTCTCAATACCACGGTGATCACGGTACCGGTTAGGCTGGGTGATGGTGTAGTTGACCTGCCGGTCCGAACTGATAAAGGAAACCAGCTCGGAGTGGTTGGTGATATCGGAATAGAAACCGGCAACGCGCAGCAGGTAGTTCTGGAACAGGTTATGCTCGTAGCCCAGCTCGTAGGAGACGGTCTGGGGAAGCGGCAGGTTGGGGTTGGCGATACGGGCAACCCGCTCGTTCAGCAGGGACTGCCGGACCATATACAGGTTCTCGGGAGTAGGCATGGAGCGGAAGTGTCCGTAGTTGAAATAGAGCTTGCTTTCAACGGTGATGGGGAACGAAATACCCACTCTCGGACTCAGGAAGAACTGGTGGTCGGTATCTCTTTTTTCCAGCAATTCGTCCATATTCTCAAAATTCCCATTGCCCAGTGCCGGGTTGAACGGGTCATACTCGTACCATGTCGTATTGGCATAGGAGTAATCAAGACGAAGACCCAGGTTGGCCACCATGCCTTCAAACTCCAGGCGTGTCTGCGCGTAGGCGCCTCCACGCAAGGGTTTCTTGTCCCACTGGGAGATTTGGTTCTGGCTGGGCAGATACTCATCGATCCGGGCATAGTTGACCTGGCTGTGGGTTCGGACGAACTCCAGACCGGTCTTGATCTGCATATAGCGGTTAAGCTGGCTGGTTATATCAAAGTCGGCTGTAAAATAGCTGACCCTGCTGCTGTCCCGCGAGTTGCTCATACCCACGCCCATACGCATGCCGTCACCGATGGCATCGGAGGGAAGCGGCATGAAACCGAAAGGCGCTTCGTTGGCCGTGTAGTTGCCAAACCGACGGCTCTCCCCTTCCCGGGGGGTGCCGTAGGGGCCCCACTCATCACCAAGCAGATCCGGTACTCCGCCACGCAGCGGACCGGGGTTGGTGTCATAGCTGGACTGGAAGTTGCTGACCTGTATTTCGTAGAAGGTATCGGAACTGATGGAATGGGTAAACTTGGCACCGATGACAAAGCGGTCTACCTGAGTCGGCGGGAAATAATCCGGTACAAAGACGACGGCATCCTGATAGGAGTGACGGGATGGTGCGGCTGCAATTCCGGCGGCCCCATAGAAGATCCCCGGAAGGCCCGAGTTGTTGCTGTTGGTTCCGGTCTGGGAGCCGAAGAGCGACTCGATGCTGAGTTTCATTCCGCTGCCCTGCCGGAGATCGGTTGTCACTTTGATATGGGTGCTGTGGTCCTCATAGCGATCGGTGGCCAGGGGATAGAGATACATGTTCTGAACCCGCTTGTGGGCGGCCCAGAAGCGCAGGTTGCCCAGTTGCTTGCTGATAAACGGCATCGGTCCGCCAAACCCAATATCCAGGCTGTAGTCCGGGTCGGTGATCTGGAAGTTCTGACGTTTCTGCCACAGGAAAAGCTGTTGGGCGGCGGCCGGGGTGACACCATAATAGGGACTGCTGGGGTCCATATGGTTTTCGGCCACGGCGATCCACCCTTCAAATTCACGGTTGGAGCGTTGGGTATACTCGTCCCAGGCTCCGTTGCGGGTACCGGTCCATGCTACCTCGTCATCGAGATAGGCTCTCATGAAATAGGAATCCGGATCGTTGACCGGCGGTCCGAAATGCTTCTGTGCAGGGGGGCTGTAGCGGTAGATCACATCGAAGTTGTAGCGCTCCCGGCTACCTTCCCGGGTGACGATATTAACGATCCCCGACTGTACGTTGCCATGTTCTGCGTTGAAACCACCGGTCTGGACCTGCACCTCCGAAACCGAAACCAGGCTCACCGGAGCGTAGGGTGTGTTGTCCCGCTCATCGCGCAAGCTCATTCCGCCGAGCGACCACTGACTGAACTGGGATCCCAAGCCCCGGATGGTTCCACCCTGGATACCCGCCTGGAGGCTTACTACCTGGCCTACGCTGGTTACGGGCAGGCTTTCGATCTGCTCGGAGGAAATATTGGCGCGGCTGGAGGAAACATCCCGCTCCACAACGGGCCGTTCTGCTATCACGACAATTTCATCCCCTTCGAATGCTTCTTCCTGCATCACGAAATCAATAGTGGTGGTCTGGTCAATGTTGACCCGGACATCCTCCATCATGATCGTGGCAAAACCGACGGCACTGGCGCGCAGGGTGTAGGTTCCCGGCGGTACGTTGATGATGGAATAGTATCCGTCTATGTTGGATGCCGCACCGATATGCAGGCCCTCTACGATGATATTGACGCCAGGGAGGGTTTCGTCGGTTCCGGCGACGGTCACTTCGCCGGCAATCCGGCCCGTCTGGGCGAAAACACTGCCTGAGAAAAGAAGAAGCGCCAGGAAAAATCCGGCAAATCGCAAAGAAGCGAGCCGGTTGGTGTGAGCTTGTATTGATCCTAACATAATCGTCACGTTAAATAAACGGTTTTTTGAAAAATAAGAATGATCTGTCGACTATCGCCATGATTACGGCACAAAGATAATTCACAGATCAGGGGGTATCGAAATTTCGGGAGTCCCGTCAGCGATGAAGACCAGATACTTGTCTTGCAAGATCAGGCCCTGGCCGATTCTGCATGCTGAGATGCCGGACGGGAGTACAAAAAGCATTATTTAAAGGGTGTCCCTGAGAAAAAAGATGATTATTGCAACTAAACTGTCTATCGGATAAATATTTTAAAAAATCCCATATTTATCAAGCTCAAATTACCAATAAAATCGATCAATTCACAGAATAAACCGCTTCAACGGAGACATCCGCGGAAAGTGATACTTTTGTGCTTTATTCACGTTATATTTACAGTCTTGCTAACCACAACAAGAAACATCCGAACCCCATGAAGTCTGATCAAACCTCTTTGTCTTTATCCTCTCTGTTAAAAAGCACGTATGCCGGCCTGTTTGCCGGCCCTTCTTTCCTGCTTCTGCTTTTTCTGATACTCGTACCGGGGGAATTACTCAGTCAAACAACCCCTTATTCTCCCGGCGCACCCCGGCTGCTTGTTGACGGCGGAGTGAACTACCACATGAACCCGGTATGGTCGCCAGACGGC
>SLHZ01000009.1 GCA_007135895.1 Balneolales bacterium
AATTAAAAAGCGCTACGGTATCCAGGATCAGGCCGACCCGGCCGTCACCCAGAATGGCTCCTCCCGATATATTCTTCATTTTGACCGGCATGGTGATCGATTTACCTACGAGCTGGTGTTGCCCGAGCACTTCATCGACCAGAAGAGCATACTTCTTTTTATTACTGTTGATGATTAAGAGCGTTGCCTTTAACGGGTCCTCTTCCGCTCCCGGAATCGCGAACATCTGGTGAAGACGGATCAGCGGGATGGATTCACCCCGCAGAGAGACCTGCTCGGTATCCCCCAGCATAGTATACAAATCCTCCTCATGGGGGCGGTAAGTCATCTCTATACTGATCGTCGGTATCACAAAACGCTGCTCACCGATACTTACCAGCATCCCGTCCGTGATAGCGAGGGTGAAAGGCAGTTCCAATGTGACGCAGGTCCCTTTGCCCGGTGTGGAAGATACCTCCACCTTGCCTTGCAGCTTGTCAATGGAGCGTCTGACCACATCCATGCCAACCCCCCGGCCTGACAGATCGGTCACCTTCTCGGCCGTTGAAAACCCGGGCAGGAAAATCATCTTGAAAATCTCGCTGTCAGATAGCTGCTTGCCGGGCTCCACCAGTCCTTTGGAAATGGCTTTTTCAAGAATCTTTTCCCGGTTCATCCCTCTGCCGTCATCTTCAATATCAATGACCACTTTCCCGCCGGCCTGATAAGCCTTGAGCGAGACCAGCGCTGTGGCGCTTTTCCCCGACCTGGCCCGGCTTTCCGAATCTTCAATACCATGATCCAGGGCGTTGCGCAGCAGGTGTACCAGAGGCTCATTAATGATATCCACCATGTTCCGATCAATCTCGGTGTCTTCACCGGTGGTGCTGAAGCGCACGGCTTTCCCCGCTTTCTTTGCCAGATCGCGCACCAGCCGGTTCATTTTGTTGAAGGTAGCCTTGAGCGGCACCATGCGCAGCGTCAGGCTCGTATCCTGCAACTCTCGCAAGATCTTGGAACTGTGGGACACCTTGCGATGGAGATCTGCCTCTTTCATGATATGCGGATCCTGTGCCACACCCGAATGGGCGATCACCAGCTCGCCAACCATATCGATGAGTCGGTCCAACCGGTCTACATTGACCCGCACCGTTGCATCGGATTCGCTTTTTTTGCCATTACTGCTTCCGGGTACCGATGGCTTATCAGGTCCAACATCACTGGAAGTGGGACTGGGTATGCCATTATCTCCCGAATCCGGAGACGGATCCTGTTCCACCGGCAGGCCCTCATCCGGTACCGGTTCCGGCCCTATGTCCGCAGAATCTGGAGAAGACCCCGGCACCGCCTGTCCGGCCGCTAGAGGCTGTTCCCATACCTCGGCAGGCGCCTTGCCATAATCACAGATTTGAAGCAGGACCGACATGATTTTCCCGTATCCGTCAGGAGTAGACAGAAGGCCGCCGGCTTGCAGGCTCTCCAGCCTTATCAGATAACTCTTGATGATATCAATGGAATTGAGTGTGATATCGGCGCAGGCGGAGTCGTACTGCAAGTGACCATCCCTGACCATATCCAGCAATGTCTCCACCGAATGGGCGAAATCAGCCACCGGAGAAAGGCCCATAAACGCCGATGTCCCTTTGATCGTATGAAAAGACCTGAAAACATTATTGATCAGCTCATCATCATCCGGCACCTCTTCCAGGTCAAGCAGGGACTCCTCAGCCGCCTCCACCAGCTCCTGGCATTCCGAAATAAAGTCCGGTATCAGAGCAGTTTCAAAATCAGCGGATAACTTGAACGGGGGGGGATCTTCCGTCTTGTCCTCTGCCGGCGAAACCGGCTGTTCCCCGGCCGGTTCCTCCGGCGGCATCGAGGGACGCTCATTAGACGGTTCCGTCGGGTGCTCATTAGACGGTTCCAGGATGCGCTCATCCGGCGGTTCCGGAGCCTCTTCAAGTAACGGCTTCAAGGGTTTTTCATCCGGATCCTGCGCGCCCAGGCCCGACTCGATCGTGTTCTCCATACCGGGTTCCAGGGTATCCTTCGGATCGGAATACGGAACAATGGAAATCGAAGAATGATCGTGAGCGCCCGGTTGTGACGGCTCACGGGTTGTTTGAGCATCCGGCGTGCCATGCAGATAATTTATCTCTGAGTTTACCGCCTCTTCGATTTTCTCTGACAACTTGTTCAACCAGTCATCGTAATCATCGATGCCACCCGACCGCGCCCGGTCAACCTGTTCCAGTACAACCATCAATGGTCCGGCAATGGCATCCGCGGATTTCTTTATGACCTTCTCAAGTAGTTCATGAAGCGACTGCAGGTCCTTCTCCTGAATCTGCTCCGTGTCAAATTCCATCATCAGCGAAGCTACATCATTGAGGCTAACCTCCTGAGCATCGTCAGCTGCTTTCTCTGTTTCCTCAGCGCCTTCTGCTATCTTTGTTTTTTCTTCTGTTTTTTCTTCCTGATTAGCTTCTTCTTCTTTATTCGCCCCCGCTGCTTGCTCAGCTTCTTTTGCTTTCTCAGCTTCTTCGGCCTCAAGCCGCGCCTCCTCGGCGGAATGCGATCCGCCGGCCATGGCCTTGTTCAAATCGTCACAAGCCTTCTCAAAAACCTCAACAGCAATATTTCCGTCGTTGATCGTGTACTCCCGCAGGATGTTCACAGCCTGCATGCTGGCCGATTTAACACTCAAGAAATAATCATCTTTCTCATAGAGATGAATCATGCCTTTCCAGCACAGAGAGATCAGGTCATTGATCAGAGGGGATGTCCCCTGGTAAGCATCAATGACCTCCTCGAGCTGCGCCCCAGCCAACATGACATTCTCCCGGTCACCCGGCCAGATATCTGCCATGGTCTTAATGATCTCTTCGAGCGTCTTGATATGTTGCTTGTCGACAGTACTCATGTTTTTTCAGATGATCACGTTTGGGAAAACACTCTTGCCGGTGTCATAGCCACAATGTCACCGGTGACGCCTGGATTCGCAAAGTGCCAGGTTGATAAAAAAATCACCCCCAAGGCCATTGAACTTCAGTCTTGCGGTGGGTGGTTTGTTGGGTAAAAAAAGAGTCAGGTCGCTCCCTCTTGTAGCTGTTGGAAGAGAACTCTGACCCACAAAGCCTACATGCTCTACCGTTGCGGCAACCTCTCCGGCCAGGATATTTGAAATCTCACCCACAAGATCACCCATATCCTCACTTTCAAATGGAAGCTCCATGCCGCAAAACACTTCCGAAAGGGCAACCGCAGTTTCTTTGGGAATGGCTATCATCATGGAAAGCGTATGATCGGCATTAAATACGGCGATATTTCCAATAATCCCATTCAATGGAGCCGTCTCCCCATTCTCCTCTAAAAAATCAGGCTTTACACCACTGATGGATTCAAATGTTGTTTCTACACTTATTCTTACAGAATCAATGATTTCTCTCGGGATTTCCTTGATATCATCTAGTCTTTGAGGCAGCATGGGCAACTCCTTTTATCTTATACTTGTTTCTGGTGTTTTATCGGTTCAGCATACTCTTGAAGAACCCTTTCTTCTCCCCCCCCTCATCGGATCCGGTAATCATGTTTCCGTCTTTGTCAATAAACCGGGTGAGCACCTTGTACACCTGGTCCGCCGTGAATGGCTTGGTGACATACGCGTTGGCCCCACCCTCATTCAAAGCGGTATCCACTTTGCCCATTGATTTTTCAGCCGTTATCATGATAATTGGAATATGCTCCGTATTGCCTTTTGCCCTGACAGCCTTGGAAAAGTCGACCCCGGTCATTTTCGGCATGTTCCAGTCCAGAAAAATGATCTGGATTTCGTCCGAAAACTTGCTCAGGGCATCTTCTCCATCCATGGCCTCTATATATTCAAACTCGGCCAGCATTAACTGATTCAGCGTGCGTTTCACCGCACTCCTCATGATTTTGGAATCATCAACCACAAGTGCTTTGATTTTGCCCATCTGTTACCCCAAATGATTTGTTATTTCATTGTTTTTATTCATCATTCTCATCCAAGACTCCGCTTCCACACCCTCACGGGGACTTGCGATTGCCTGTCTGACAGCCTCTTTCTGCAAATGGAATATTGCATGTCTTTCTCTGCGCATATGGGAGCCTTACTCCGGCTTTGCCGGGAAGTTTTTTTATTACCTTCGAATGAGTCACAAATTCCGTGCCACCATACCTTCCCTCAAGCTTTTACCGCGGAGGCAAAGTTCTGTCACGAAAAATAGAAACTCCTCTGTATCAACTTATCGCACCGCTGTCAGAAATCTTAAGTTTTTCTAATATTTTTCCGTGGAAAAATTGCTTCTCCCGTTCACTTGCTTCCGACACCTGAATATGATTATATTTGTGGTCTGCCAGATATTACCTGAGGTAATTCTTGCAATACACCCGTGGTAACGGCAATGATTTTTTTGACGGGTGGTTAGCTCAGTTGGTTTAGAGCACCTGCCTTACAAGCAGGGGGTCGGGGGTTCAAATCCCTCACCACCCACTTAACGCAAAGCCTTGCATTGTTTATGTTTAGCAATGTGAGGCTTTTGTGTATCAGGGTATTCAGCGCGGTCTTTTTTTTCTTATAGGGTAACAGAAGGGTAACACTGTGCCCTCCTTGTTGGGCTGTCTCCTAACAACAATCACCCAAAACGGAGACACTCATGGATGCAAAGAAAAGCATCGATGCACAACAAAAAATCGAATTGATCCAAAAGGCCCTTGCGGCAGACAAACATCGGGACTGGGGGCTACTGGTCTACCTGGGGAAGATGGAGTTGCTGCTTCTGGGTATGGAACACAGGCATGAAGGCGGTTACAACTACAAAGATGAGGATCTGCTTGCCATGTGGAACAAGTGGAACGAGCTGGACAAGGCGGCACGGGACAGGAACAAACTTGTGGAGCTGATTAACGGCGTCGCCTTTGACGGTCCGGATCATATCGCTGAA
>SLHZ01000049.1 GCA_007135895.1 Balneolales bacterium
GAGGAGGCAAGGACCGCCAGCAGGGCTTCGGTCTGCCGCGCAGACTGACCTGCCTCCAGGGATAAAAACTCCTCTGTTTCACTGCGGGGATGATAGTCCTCAATTTCTCCGTAGCGGGAATACACCTCCTCAGGACTCATTCCCTCGGCCGGTATACCAATGGCCTCTCCTGCCGAAGCACCGAGACAACAGGCAAGAAATCTGTTCTTAAGCTGATCAGTCATGGATTATCGCATTTAATGTTGTCGTTATGATACTTTTTCTGCACAATGAACACAATCCCATTTATCAAATAATCTGCAAAAAAGACAATTATTGAGTATGCTCCAATCCAGAAGGCCATGTGAGCAGGCCCTGCAAGACGATTTCTCCATTTTTCATCTCGGAATCAAACCATTTTTCGATCTCATCAAGATTTCTCACAAGGGAATCCGGAATCCCGCTTCCCGGTGCGCCGCTATGCTTGTAAACCTTACTGCTCTCTCCGGGGTTGATTTCGCGAGCTTTTTCCAATTCTCCGGCTGTCATTCGATAGGCTTCACGGAAAGGCATTCCTCCAAGAACCAGCTCATTGGCCCGGTGTGTGGCATAGATCTCACTGCACAGGCTTTTTTGAGCGCCATCGCGGCTGAACTCAAGTCCGCTCAGGGCATGCTTCACCGCTTCGGCCACTCTGAGCGACCGGTCGGCAGCCGACATGACGCTTTTTTTTATCAGCTGCAAGTCCCTGTGATAGCCGGAAGTGAGATTGGCAGCAATACCTGAGAGAAACGACCTGGCCGCCGATAACTCATGACTGCTTGCCCGTATAAGCTCCCAGGCATCAGGATTGCGTTTTTGGGGCATGATGCTACTGCCAGAGACCTGGTCCTCGCTCAATGTTACAAGGCCTAAAGAAGGATGCATGAAGAAAATCACATCGGAGGCCATCCTGTTAAATGTATGGACGCCGTAAAACAGCGCATCCACCCACTGCATTTCCATGCGGCCCCGGGATAACTGAGCGGCCGCCACGGCCGTTTGCACTTCCCGGAAACCAAGCTGTTCCGCCAGAAACTCCCGGTCTACCGGTATACCGGGCACGCCATAACCGGCAGCGCTTCCCAGTGGAGAGCGGTCCAGAGCTACAGTGGCCGCCTGAAGACTTTTCAAGTCGGAAAGAAGCATATCAAGATACCCAGCACACCAGGCATCGGCCGAGTGTGGCATGGCCGGCTGCGTATGAGTCATACCGGCAAAAAAAACACCCGCGCTTTTTCGGGCAATCTCCTCCAGGCGCCGGGCGATATCAAACCACTCGGCGGCAACGGCCGCACTCATGTCTTTCAGATACAGCCGCATGTCCGCCAGGACCTGGTCATTGCGTGATCGACCGGCATGAATTCGCGCCCCATCCTCCCCGGCCTGCTCCGTAAGATATTTTTCAACAGCACTATGGACATCTTCGTCATCCGGACCCAGATCAAACGTTCCTTCTGTCCAGTGATCCCAGGCCATAAAGAGTGCAGAAAGCACTTTTTTTAATCCATTATCACCGTATACTCCCGATTTATGCAGCATCCTGGCCTGCGCCAGGTTCACCATGATATCATAAGGTACAAGGGCGCGGTCCAGCGCCTGGTCCTCTTCCGCGGTAAACCGGAAAAACCAGTTGCCTTCCGGTTTCTTTTCTGCCTCCGCTTTAACCGCTTTTTTATCCCATAATGTTTTCATTTAAAAACTCCTCTTATTTTCCCTTTTCCAATAATTCTGTGGTATGTTCAAAATAACGCCGGATAATATTCTGGTAGACCGGAACGGCCAGCTCAAGCTGCTCCAGTGCAATAGACTCTCCGGCCGTATGAGAGTCGATACTGCGGCCGGGCCCGATCTTTATGGTGGGAATATCGGCCAGGGCCACCCAGTCTGAAGATGTCTCTGAGCCAACCAGGGGATGACCGGTAACCTCGCAGGCAGCGCGGGCAATCGGATGGCCCGGATCGGTCTGTGTGGCAACAAAACGATCGCTGAAGATCGATACGTGAGCGCCGAGCTCCGTCTGCAGTTTTTTTATAATATGGTCGTTGGAATAATCCGGAATCGTTCGAATATCCAGGTAAACGATACAGGACTCCGGATGGGCATTGCGGGCCGAGCCACCCTCTATCACGGTGGGGGTGATGCGCACAGAGCCCAAAAGCGGATTCAGCTTCCCAAAAGAGATATTTCGCAACTTCTCCAGCAAAACCGACATTTCATATATGGCATTGGGTCCCGTGGCACGGGCGGCATGTCCAGAGGTGCCTTTTGTCTCCAGCGTGACAATGAGCAATCCCTTTTGAGCACCGCAAGGGTGAAGCTCTGTGGGTTCGCCAACCAGTGCTGCATCCGGTTCAGGCAAAATTTTCCGGAGATGATTCATTCCATTTTTTTCTGCATATCGCTCCTCGCAGACCGTTATGGCAAGAGAAACCCTGCCGGTTGGCTTGTAGCCCTTTTTTGCCAGCCCCAGTAACGCTGTCACCATCGAGCTGACCGACCCTTTGGCATCAGTACTTCCCCTGCCATGCACACGACCCTTTTTTATTACCGGATCAAAAGGATCACCTTCATGCCGATCGGACGGAGGCACGACATCAGAATGGGAGTTGAGTAGTAAAAAAGGAGTTCCGGCCCCTAATGTTAGCAGTAAATTGTCTTCAAATCGCTCAACGTTCAGCAAACCGGTTTTGCGGATACGGAATTCAAGCCGGTCGGCCAGCTCTTTTTCCTCCCCGCTTATACTGGGGAAGCGGATCAGATCTCTAAGCAAATGCACTACCTCTTTCTTCTCCATCGCCGTATAATTATTTTAGCCAACAAGCACCTCTGCATTGCAATTCATTGGCTTATTATTTGTATCTGACTTTTATTTCCCGTCTTACCCTGACTCGCTTACCAGCACAGTGCCTCCGTTCTCAAGAAGTGATGCAACACTGGCAAGTCTGACCCTGTTTATACCACTATCAAGCGCTTTAAATGCATTCAGGAGTTTGGGTTTCATTCCATTTGTTACCCAACCCTCACGAAGTCCGCGCCTCCACATTGCTGCCGTCAGTCTTTCAACGGGTTCTCCGTTTTCATCCAGAACCGCCGGAGGCTCCATGAGCATGATCAGTTCATTCGCCTTGATCGACAGGGCAATCTGTATGGAAAAAGTATCGGCATTAATATTCAGTGCACCCTCCTTCTTCGACCAGGTCAGACACCCGACAACCGGGACCATTCCGGCATCAAGCAGCACCGAAAGCAGGTTTGTATCGGTTTGTACGATTTCTCCAACCAGCCCAAAGTCAACCATGTCGCCATCGGCCTCAATCGGGGGCCGACGAGTTGACGTGGTTAAAAACCCATCTATCCCCGAAATACCAACGGCCGATATATCGTTGCTTCGCATCGCCCCCACCAGGTCACGGTTTACCTTGCCACCAACCGTATACAACAAGACTTCCCTGGCAGCATCGTCCGTAATTCTTCGCCCGGCCACCTGACGGATCCCCAATCCAAGGCGCTGACTCAGAAGATTGATCTGCTGTCCACCTCCATGAGTGATAATAACGCGCTTATTAGACTGAATAAGCTTCTTTATGAAAGTTGCCAGCCGATCGAGAGCGAGTCCGTCGGACGCGACAGTTCCGCTGATTTTTATAACAACTGTTTTCATTAATTACTAATTGAGAGTATGACAGGCGTTCTTTCAGCCCAAAACAAGGCGCAACCCTGTTCATCGCAAGCCCCACAAACGCATGAGCAGGGCCTTTTGTGCATGGAGCCGGTTTTCCGCCTGACCGATGTGAAGAGCAGTCGGTCCATCCAGCACTTCGTCCGTGACAACGACATTCCGGCGAACGGGAAGACAGTGCATGAATCGCGCATTCCGGGTGTGAGACATTTGCCGGGAACCAACCGTCCAGTTCTTGTAGGTTTCTTTTCTCAATGTTTCTTCGGCTTCAGGGTGATGATATCGGAGGGGCCCGGCCCAGGACTTTGCATATATTACGTCGGCATTCTCAAAAGCAGTCTTCTGGTCATGCTCTATATGCAATTCCCGGTTATGTTGTGCGGCTTTTGAGCGTACATAACTCAGAACACGGTCATCAAGGGTCATTTCAGGCGGACAAGCAAGGGTAACCTGCATTCCCAGCCGCGCGGCTACCTCAAGGGCGCTGTTCGGAACAGCCATGGGAAGCGGCCTGGGGTGTGGAGCCCAGCTAAGTACAAACTTGCGCTCGTGCAAGTTGCCGGCAAACTGCTCCCAAAGAGTCAGTCCATCGGCCAGGGCCTGGCAGGGATGCTCCCGGGCGCTCTCCATGTTAATCACCGGTACCGTTGCATACTCAACAATATCCTGCATCAGCCGATCCTCAAGGTCATCATCGAGGTTCTTCATCTCCGCAAAAGCGCGAACCCCGATTAAATCTACATACCGGGAAATAACCTTCACGGCTTCTTTAAGGTGTTCCGTACGATCACCGTCCATGACAACACCTTCCCTGGTCTCAAAAGTCCAGGTTCCTGCGCCAGGTTGAATGACAGAGGCCCCGGCCCCGATATGATAGAGTGCCGCTTCAAAAGAGGTTCGGGTACGGAGCGAGGGGTTCAGGAATATCAGTCCCATCATCTTGCCCTTCGCCACCGGTTTACGATAGTTGGAAGCCTTAAGCTCCTTCGCATGCAACACAAGCTCAAGAAGCGCCGGATCATCCAGGGCAGACAAGCGGACAAAGTGTCCGCTTTTAGGTCCGCTTTTTTTAGGTGATGCCGCTGTCATAATTTGTATCTCATATTTGTGTCTTGTTCTTTTTTTTGGGGCAAATGCGGGTGTTGATTTGGGCCGGGGGCCAAACCACCGAATCATTTCCGGCGTCCGCCTACAAGATGCCGGGAGCATGCCTGAGGCCGGTATCTTCGGGCCACCCGAACATC
>SLHZ01000314.1 GCA_007135895.1 Balneolales bacterium
AGCCGGTCGGCGATATTGGTGTAGAGGCTGAAGGTATGATCGAAGTCACCCTGAAGTCGATCCTGCTGAATGCGGCCCAGTTCAGTAAGCTGCCCCCTGTTTTCGTCGCGGAAGCGGGCCAGTGCCACCTGTGCCTGCTCGAATCGTTCCTTTACCTCATCATAGCGTTCGCCGATGAACTCCAGATCACGGCGGGCCTTTTCGGTGCGGTATCCAACGATGTAATCGGTGAGGAACTGGACGACCTGGTCGGCCACATCGGCGGACATGCGGGCTTCGGGCATTTTGACCGATATGGTAACTACGCCGTTTTCGGGCACCATATCCACGCTGATGCGGCTGCGCAGCTCATCTATTACTTCCCACTGAATAGCTGAGAGGGTGACGATACGCTCCCATTTTTGGGGATCCCACTCATCGGTGTAAACCGGAACGGCATAGAGGTCGTCTCCCATGCGCTGACGCATGAGGTATCTGACGGTAAACGGCAGGTGGACCGTCCACGCTATCACATAATCCACCGCGGAAGCGGGCTTGTATTCGGTAAAATAGTCGAACAGGGTCACCCGCCGATCGAGTGCTTCAACCATAACCTCATAGTCCAGCAGGCGGTTCATGAGCACCAGGTTCCGTGCAATATCCGGATAGAGATCCGGCGGAATGCCATCACCCGACAGGTCGACCGGGCCGGTGACACCAAACTGGCGAGCCAGTCCGCTCAGACTGCCTCCGATCCGCGGAGTCTGTTTAAGCTCGGGCAGCAACCTGACCCTTGACGTGTACTCTTCGGAGCTGCCGAAAGCGACAAATAGTCCCAGAACCAGGAACACCACCATGGAACCGTATATGAGACGCCGTTCCTGCCACGCGGTCTTCACCAGACCGAGAAAATCGATATCCTGATCAAGCTCTGATTTTCTGGTTTCTGCCATGAGTTATCCGTTGATTCCGGCCGCCGGCTGCACCGCGGCCTCTGCACTCCAAAATTTAATTTGACAACCTTTCGATCATGATCACCACGGTACTTGCCATCGATACCACCGCGGTCGACACGGCGATCACCTCGGCCGTACTCATCCTCTCGCGTTCGGGCTTTTCGGGGATAATGATTTCGGTACCCGGTTCAATTTCCGGCGAACTCGAAATAAGCCCCCATACATATGTTCTGCGGCGGTTCACGTCCCCGTTGGCATAGACCACGTAGGCCGACCGGCGCTGTGCATTTTCGGTATAGCCGCCGGCGCGGTCAATATAGTAGCGCAGATTCCTGCCCCGTTGAAAACGGACCTCCACGCCCTGCATAACGGCCCCGCTGACCCGGACGGTCTGCTCGGCCACGGGGATGCGCAGCACATCCCCTTCGCGGATATAGAGGTCCTCCGGCGAGCCCGGATTGGCCAGAATGGCTTTCAGGTCTATTCCGATGCGGCTCTGCTCCTGATCGCCAATCAGGCGCTGCACTTCTTCCTCTTCGCCATCAAGGAAGTCGTAGGTCACCTGCACCCGGGTTATCCTGCGTGTCAGGGAAGCACCCTGGATGAACGCCTCATCGGTAAGGCCGCCCGACCGTTTAATGAGGTCGGAGATACGGTCGGTCCGGGTGTTGATGGTATACACACCGGGATACATCACCTCGCCCTCCACTACCACATTTTTCTGGGGCTGGTAGTCGGGGCGGTTGCGGACAAAGATCTGGTCAAAGGGCCGGAGTACAAATGCCGCATCCTCTTCGGAGAGACTGAGGTCACGCGACACATCGAAAAGATAGGTCTCGGCCATGACGTGGCCGCGTACCGGTTTATCTGCATCGGAAGGGAGGTCCACACGCCTGGAGACCTCGATCCGGGCGTTGCTGGCCGCCTCCATGAACCCATCCGCCAGCAGGATCACGTCTTCCAGTGTCATGTTTTCGCGGAAATCAAAGACGCCCTGTTCGCGTACGGCACCGAATATGCGTACTGTAAACTCCTCTTGCATATCGAATATGCTTTGGATAAGCACCTCGTCATCGGGACGCAGCAGCACGTCGTACCGGAGCGGATCCTCCATGACCTTTCTGAGATCAAACGCCTGCGCCTCCAGGCTGAAATCATCGCGAAGGCGATGGATGATCCCCCTGCTGAGGTAGGCGTCGGGCCGCAGGCCTCCGGCCTCCTCTATGAGTTTCGACAACGTAAAGCCGGACACCAGTTCGAATTCACCGGGCCGCCACACGGCCCCGTCGATCTCCACGCGGTTGGCAAACCGGTCCAGGATTTCATCCACGAAGACATGGTCACCGTTCTGCATGGCAAAAGAGTCGAAATCGTCGCCTTTCACGGTCACGACCATGCGTTCGATCGGGGTATTGCGATGGATGCGCAGGTGCTTCGTGAAGGCGCTGCCGGTGAAACCTCCGGAAAACCGGATCAGTTCCGACAGGGTCTCGCCGGGTTTAAGATGAAAATAGCCGTCGCGCCTCACCTCGCCCTCCAGTTCCACGCGCTTGCTGAGCGGCTGCACGCGAACCACATCCTGGTCGTTGAGGCGGATGTTGCCCGACTGGTCGCCGTCCACCAGGAAATCGTACAGATCCAGTTCACCAACCATCTGGCTTCCCCGGAAGATCTGCACGCTGCGGTACGAGCCCCGGTGGTTGGGTCCGCCAGCGCGGTAGAGGGCATTATACACCGTTGCCATTGACGAGAGGGTATAATCTCCGGGCTTCATCACCTCCCCTATGACCGTTACCTGGATACTGCGCAGACGCGACAGGCTCACACGTGCGAAGGTCGTGGGGTTGGAGGCGGAACGCATTCCGGCATGCAGTGTTCTGAGCTGTTCCATCAAACGGGCCTCAGCCTGTTCCAGCGTGAGTCCGTGCACGAACACCGGTCCCAGGTTATTGATGGCGACCGTGCCTTCACGGCTCACCGAAAGACGGTAGGTATCGGTAGATTCGCCCCAAACATCGATCACCAGCTCGTCGCCGGCACCCAGCACGTAGGTCGAGGGAGTCGGCGCATAGCGGGACGGTTCAAAAGCGGCGCCACCGCGGCGGAACACCTCCGAGCCGAAGGTACGCGCCACCTCCGATTCCAGCATCCAGGTGAATCGCCTTACAAGCGGGTCTTCCTCAAGCCGGAGCTCCTTTTCCCGCAATTCCTGCCGGTCGGGCATCCGGAAAAGGTCATCCTCCTCAAATTCGTCCTCTAATTCATCCTCGGGATCATCCTCCCTGTCGGGATCATCGCTGGTCCCGTAGCGCTCCAGCCTTCGCACCCGTTCCCGCAGCTCCTGCACCTCTGAGGGGGACATTCCGCGGTCCCTTGCCAGGTTGATGGCCTGCGATTCGGTAAAACCGGCTCTCCGGGCCCGTTCGATGAAGGCCTTGAGCTGCTCATCGCTGATGTCTTCAGAGCGCAGCTCCGACAGGTCGGCCGAATCCAGTCCGGGAGCGCGCGGCATCTGGGCCTGCACGGCTGCCACGGGAGTGCCCGGATCCGTCCGTGACGGCAAAGCCGGCAAGAGCAGAAGTATGGCAAATAAGAGGAATACGGCGGCCGGCAGCCTTTTCCCAACCGGTTGTTGCATTGGATCACCGATGAAATTTGTTGTTGATTCTCTCAATATAAGGTTTTTGTCAAGATATATGCCATCATTTACTCCGTGGCCTGCGCTGGCGGAGTATGTCGTACCGGAAGACCAGTCCGAGAAAGCGGAACATGCCGGGGATGACGTGATTGCGTCTGAGCACGGTGCGGGGCTGCTGCAGCAGTCGGTAGGCCCATCGCAGCGCCAGCTTCTTGAGGATCTCCGGTCCCTTGTCCACGATACCGGCGTGGTACAGGAAGACGGCGCCTACGCCCAGCATCACGCCGCGGTCCAGCATTCCGCTGAAATGGTGCATCAGTATCTCCTGCTTGGGGTGGCTCAGGCTCACCCAGACGAAATCGGGTCCGGCCCGTCGGATCTCCTCCATATCCTGTGCCACGGTTTCATTGCCGGGTATATCGCCGGCCTCCAGGAAGGGAGCGGGGCGGCTGCCCAGGATTCGTGCTTCCGGATAATTGCGGGCCAGTTCCTTCTGCAGCCGGTCGAGCGTCGCCTGATCCGCTCCGTACAAGAAGTGCGTTTTGTCAGAACGCAGGAGCCGGTCCATCAGCCAGTAGCCCGACACATTGCGCACTCCGTCGTGTCCCTTGGCCCGTGCATAAAACTCCGTGAACTTACCATCGGCCAGGGTCAGCACCGCCGCGTTCAGGATATTCACCAGTGAATCGTTACCGTGCGCGTTGGCCAGCGAGGCGGTACACGGGAAGCATACGTACCCGGCCGGTTTAAAGGTGCCCGAGAGCAAGTATTCCGTGGCGCTGTCGAGATCCACGCAGGAGAGGGAGACATCAAAAATATTTACACGGCCGGGTGCAGTTACGGGTTCGCGGCTCATACCAGCCTCCATTTGCAGTCCATTTCCCATACATTATCCGGAATGGTGTCGAACTGACCGTCGCTCAGCAGGCCGTGCCCGCGGGCCGTCAGCCGGTAGCGGTCGCCCAGCAGGTCCGCAAAACCGCTCTCCGAGTTATCGGGCAGATCCTGGTACACATTACCATACGCATCCAGGGTCACCTCGCATTTGACCGAGCCGATGAGTCCCTCTTCCAGCATGGGCGCCATGGTGCGCAGCACCTGCAGGTCCATTCCCTGAATATCACTGATGTAGTCATCAATGAACCCGATGTCGTTGGACCGGCAAAAATCCATCAGATTAATGCAGGGTACGGTGATAGTCTGTACCATGCGGACATCCATTCCGGGGAGTGTCTGCAGCCACTCCTCATTAAATGTACCCACCGATGAGGAGGCGCCGTCGTTATTAGAGCTGATGTTGAAACTGATTTCCCCGTTGTAATCGGCCACGGCACAGTGATGCAGGTGGATGTTTTTTCGGCCTCCGTA
>SLHZ01000018.1 GCA_007135895.1 Balneolales bacterium
CACGAATGGCTTCTTTTTCCGTGCGGGTTAGACCGACACAGTCGACAATTACGGCATGAACGTCAGACTGATATTTTTCCTTGAGATAAGGAATGCAGAAACTGGTATCAAGGCCGCCACTGTAGGCAAGAACAATAGGTTCATTCATGATTGAGTTTATTTAGGGCTATTTTCATCCCGAATATCTTCCGGAGGTGAAGTAAAAAACAATTACGGGCCCCTTGAGGAGTCCTTTTGAAAAAATGAAACAAAAAAAAAGCAGAACCGGTGAAGATTCTGCCTTTTAATCGCTAACTGACTTCTGATGATCAGACACAATCTTCACATACGCATAACATCCTGGGTCGTATACGGCGATATCTGCTTGTCGAATTTGATATTTCTGATCTCATGGTGAATGGAAGAACCGAATATTTTTGCTTAATGTCAACGCCCCGGCGCGGCTCAGATCAATTTATTGGTGTTTTTTTCTACCGGCATGCCAGTTCATGGCTGATGTTATGGTATATAATTGCAAATCAATTGCTTTCTCAACGGAAACGACCTTCACGCGATACCGGCGCCACAGTCGCTCCAGTTGTATGAACCGTGTCTTTGGATCGGGTTCGGCCTTCAATTCATCCCATTCTTTTTTCCATTCCAGGTAGTTCGATGGTTTGCCCGGCGTGCCTGAGTGTTCGAGCAGAAAAAGCGGGATCTCCGTTACCATGCAAAGTGCATTCGGGTTCCTGCGCAAATGATATTCCATGGAGCTGTCGTGAAACAGTCCCGCGGTTTTTTCATCACCTTGCTGGCGAAAATACTCACTCATGGCCTTGCCGCAAGGTGTCGATGTAAAGCCGGGCCCATAATAGCGAAATCCTTTCTCACCGGACCGGTCATGATCATGGGGCAAGAGGCCGGCCCTCCTCATTCTCAGATCATACCTGGCCCGCCAGGAACGATCGGGCATGGCCTCGTTATCATGGACCAACAAAAGATAGCCTTCGGAAAAAGACATGCCGTGCAGGCTGAAATGAATATCGGCCGGGCTCCACTGCTGCCAGAAGCCTGCGGCGGCCCGGTTTTCGACACGCATGTCCGGATAACCAAACTCCACGTCACGACCCGGGGGCTCCCTTTTGGCAAATTGAAGAAAAGCCCCGGGATCCGGCCACTTCTGAATCCAATCCGCGTTGGCGGCGTCTCCATCAGGATTGACATGCGGGATAATCAGAAACCGAAAACGGGCCAAGAGTGACTTCAGCCCGCCGTCAGGGTTTGATAAACTCCATACCAGCCGGTAAAGTGTATTTGGACCAACCGGTTCGTCCGCATGAGCACCACCCGTCAGGCTTACCGTCAGATCTCCCTGTCCGAAAACAAAACCCAGAATAGCCCGGCCCTGCTCACTGTATCCAATGGTGTTGGCCGAAGCACCCAAAGTACCCGAACCATGCTGGCGCCTCTGCTCATTTTTCTGTAACGCCTGCAGAAACTCCTCGTAAAGCCACAGGCGGTTGTCTCCGGAAGCTCGTATTAAAAGGAGTCTTTCCACCAGGTGCTTCATCACGCTGTCGGGTTATTCTTTCTATTCTGGGCATTACATACCCTATTCAGCTGTCATCTGAAAAGCCGGTTTTCTCTTTTTTGAAACTTTCAATTTTGTCTTTCTCTTCCTGCATTCGGCGGAAATAATCTTTTGCTGCCCTGTAGACTTTCGGGGAGAGAAGAAGAGTGGCGGTCATCGTGGGAATGGCCATCATGGCATACATGCCGTCAATAAGACTGATTACTGCGGATATGGAGGCAACCGAGCCAAGCAAGATGGTAAACAGGTATACATAGTTATAGTAATGCTGATTTTCGGCTCCAAAGAGAAAGCCAAAGCACTTGGCTCCGTAGTAAGAATAGGTAAACATGGTGGTGATACTGAAAATAAAAACACAGAATATCAGCAGATAGACTCCGATAACGGGGATTCCAGCGCCAAAGGCATGCGCAGTCAGTGTTACACCGTCGGCATCGCTGGTAGTCCACACACCTGTCATAAGAATAGCCAGCGCCGTCATGCTGCAGATAATGATGGTGTCTATTACCGGTTCAACCATGCCAACAAGGCCAGCCCGAACAGGCTCGTTGGTCCGGGCAGCTCCGTGAACAAGCGCTTCTGTGCCGATGCCCGCTTCGTTGGAAAAAGCAGCGCGCCGTATGCCGGTTATCATGACGACCCCCACCGCTCCTCCTGCCACAGCGTTTCCGGTAAATGCATCGACAACAATAAGCTTCAGATAGTAGGGGACATCGGTAATATTCATGAATATGATATACAGCACCGATACCACATAGACAAAAACCATTACCGGAACCAGGTATGCGGCAACCTGGCCAATGCGCTTGATCCCGCCAAGTATAACAATCGAAACAAGGCCAACGAGGAGCAGGCCCACAAAAAAGTCGCCCCAGAAATGTGCTTCGGGAGTCACCGCCCCAAGAGGCAGGAATACTTCGTCGCGGATAATCTGGGTCAGCTGGTTGGCCTGAAACATGGGTGCACAACCAATCAAGCCTGCCATTGAGAAAAAGACTGCCAGCGGCCACCACTTTTTTCCTAGTCCCTCGGTGATAAAATACATGGGTCCGCCCTGAATCTTGCCACTGCTGTCTTTGCCCCGGTACAAGATTGAGAGCGTACAGGTGAAGAACTTGGTGGCCATACCCACGACGGCACTCATCCACATCCAGAAAAGCGCGCCGGGTCCGCCAACCGTTATGGCAATCGCCACGCCCCCGATGTTTCCCATACCAACCGTCGCCGCAAGAGCACCCGATAGCGCCTGGAACAGCGTAATATCACCCGGAGCATTGGGATCCTCATACTTTCCGCTCAGAACCTCCAGGCCATGACCAAAATGGCGATAGGGTAAAAAGCGCGAATAGATCAGAAAAAACAGTCCGCCGCCCAGAAGCAAAGCCAGAAGGGGCATGCCCCAGGCTGTATCAGCAAAGGTTACAGCGATTAGTTCAAACCACTCAAGAAATGACACAATAAAAGAAGGTTAATTTGCCGGTTTGCAGTGAAGCCGCTACGTATGAGGGTCAGGATCATTTGTATTGCACTCCTTCCAGGAGCACCATCACCTAAAAGTTCGTTTATAATAATCATTGCACGGCATTTGTACAAAAAAAGCCTTGCCGGGATCAAGTTGCTTTCATCCTGCTCCGAAAAAAACTCATGTGCAAACCGGCAAGGCCCCCGGCCAAACAATATTTGTGGCAGTAATAACAAGAATAGAATATATTGTCCCACAATCTCTATCCGTTACACCAGTTTGAGTCCTTTTTTCCTGTAAAACAGAATACTGGTTTTGGGCACTTTTCTCTCCAGACACCTGAGTAAAATCCTGATTTACCTGTCATTGATATTTCTTCTGACAGGACTATACTATGCCGATTATCTGATAAGGCCAACGGTATACTCTTATCCCTTCTTGTTCTATTCCGTGCTTTTTCTATGGGCCGGTTTCCTGTTTTACGGCATCTGCTGGGGAAAGGTGCTTGGTTCGGAATACCGCGATATCAGAAACCGGACCATTATGGCCAGTGCCGGCCTATCCATTTTCGGAAAATACATTCCGGGCCGCCTCTGGGTATTACTCGGACGCTCTGCCTATGTTGAGCGGCACAGCCCTTATGGCCTGGGACCTCTTTCTCTTTTGTCATTCAAAGAGCAGCTTATCAGTATCTGGGTTGGCTTCTTCATGGGGCTCATCGGTTATAATCTGGCCGGCAATTTTTCCTTTGGCGGACTCGTCGGACTTTTGATGTGGGCAATTGCCACCCCTTTGCTTTTCAGCTCGCTTTTACCCAATATTGTAAATAAAATCATGTTGAAAGTCGTAAAGCGCGAATTCAACATAACTCCTCTTGACGGACACATGATCCGAAGGGTAGTCCCTTTCAGTGTTCTCAACTGGTCCATTTGGGGAGCCGGCTTCTATTTTCTGGTTCAAGCCCTTGTTCCACAGGACGTTCCTCTTCTGACAGGACTTTGTTTTCCGCTCGCAGCCAACATCGGAATAATGGCATTTTTCACACCGGGTGGAATTGGCGTGCGCGAGACCATGATCGTCATTTATCTCAACCAGCTGGGTATCAGTGTTGCAGAAGCCACCACCATTGCTCTGGCCTCCAGATTATGGTTCCTCTTCGGCGAGGGTTTTATCTTTATTGTCGGCAATGCCGCCCACGCCAGCCGAACCCTCTGGCGTCCCATTCCCGACTAACACAATGTCGGTCTTCCGGTTTATTAAACATGCCAGGAATATATATCCACGTACCCTTTTGCCGTCAGGCTTGCTCGTACTGTGACTTTTACTTTGTCACCCGAAGTGAACTTGTTCCTGATTATTTCGACGCCCTGATTCGTGAAATAAAATACTATGGTTCGCTTCTGGACGGAGAGAAGATCGACACGGTCTATTTCGGGGGCGGTACACCATCGCGTCTCCCTGAGGCTATATTTCGGGATATCACACGGGCTCTCAACGATCATTTTGATCTTGATAAAACCGTGGAGTTCACCGTGGAGACAAATCCCGAGGACATCTCCCCGGAGTGGCTGAATGTGATGTCGCAATGCGGCGTAACCCGTCTGAGTATCGGAATCCAGTCTTTTCAGCCCGAAATGCTTCGTTTCATGCATCGCGCTCATTCCGGGAAACAGGCAGAATATGCCATTCAGCTTGTCGCAGAACAGGGTTTTCAAAGTTTTAGCGCGGATATTATCTATGGTGCGCCCGGCCAAACAGACGAACAGGTCCGCCGCGACCTGGAAACTCTCCTTGGCAGCATCATCCCAGAGGCGACGGAAGGTCGACTCGTCGATCCCCTGGAAGCCGGCGATCTCCGCATTGGCCACCGGCATCCCCAAC
>SLHZ01000345.1 GCA_007135895.1 Balneolales bacterium
GGCCGGCTCTATGATGATTTGAAATTCTCGAACCTGTACCCTTTATGAAAACTTTAATTGTTGAAGACGACTTTGTCAGCAGAATGCTGATGCAGCAATATCTGAGCAAATACGGCAAGTCACATGCAGCCATCAACGGCGCGGAAGCTATCAAGGCCGTTGATATCAGCCTTCAGGAAGGAGAGCCCTACGATCTGATCTGCCTTGATATCATGATGCCCGAGGTTGACGGTCAGGAGGCCCTGCGCGAAATCAGGCGACTGGAAGAAGAAAAGGGAATCCGCTCGTCCCACGGTGCCAAAATTGTCATGACGACCGCCCTCAATGATCTCACCAACGTGAAGGAAGCTTTTTATTCGTTGTGTGACGGCTATCTGGTCAAGCCCATCCAGCTTGATAAACTGACCAATGAGTTGAAGAGGCTCAAACTCCTGGATGAGACACCGTAAGTGATTTCCCGGGGAAAAGGCGAAATTGCCAGACAAGGCCAGCTCCACAAAGCAGCGGCAGAATCAGAGTATAGAACTTGCCTTGCAGACTAAAACCGGGTAATTTCCAGCTCTGTTACGGTTTTTTCCCGTTTTCGGGCAGGTTGACAACGAACGTACTGCCTTTGCCATCCTGCGAATCCACGTGGATGGTTCCTCCCATCATTTCAGTCATCTCCTTGCAGAGTACAAGTCCCAGGCCCGTCCCCTTCTCCCCGTCGGTGCCCCTGCGAGTATATGTGCTGCTGATATCAAAGATATTGCGCGCCACTTCGGGATCAATTCCAATACCGCTGTCACGCACTTCGATGCGGATCCTTCGGACCGGCTTCAGGTTTTCCCCGTCTGTTTGATGCTCTGAAGCTGCCCGGGCCGAGAGGAAGATATGTCCGCCGATAGGTGTAAATTTTACGGCATTGGAGATCAGGTTTTGCAGAATGGAAATAAGCATGTTCCGGTCGGTGTTCAGCCGGATGTCATCCGGTACTTCGCTTTGAAAGCGGAGATGCTTTTTCTTGATACCGGGTTCCATGACCGCCGAGACGTGTTTCGTTATCTCAGCCAGCTGGAGGGTTTCAGGCTGCACGATGACCTTGCGTGTCTGGAGCCTCGCCCATGAGAGCATGTTTTCAAGCAGCGAGTACTGGGCGCGTACGGTTCGGTGCAGGCTTTGCATATATTCCTGAATCTCGCCTTTGCTCAAGGTGTCAAGTTCTTCAAGAATCAGCTCGGAGAGTCCCAGCAGGTTTTGAAAAGGACCGCGCAGATCATGGGAAATGAGCGAGAAGAAACGGTCTTTCGCGGCGTTGATCGCTTTCAGCTCCTCGGTAAACCGGCGCACATCTTCCTCGGCTTTTTTCCGGTCGGTAATATTCCGGAAAATGCTCAGCAGCAGCTTGCCATGCCGGTCCGTGTCCAGGTAGGTGTTGGATGCCTCGAACCAGACCTTTTTTCCGTTATGCAGAATCAGCGGCCGGTCGATATTGTCCTGGATCTCCTCGCGTTCAAAGCGTTCAACGAACCGGCTGCGGATATGGCCGCTCTCTTCCTCCTGATATACAACCGATAGGTCCTTGCCGATGAGATCCTCACGTGGTTTTTCGACCATCCGGCTGAATGCTTCATTGACCAGGAGCATGATCCCTTCGCCATTGACCAGTCTCATGGCGTCAAAGGCATTATCCCATGCGCTGGCATAGAGGTCTTTGGTGATGCGAAATTTTCTATTCATGACAGGTTTTCTTCTTCCTCTATTACTCTGACAATGATGTCAATGGCTTTCGCAAGTTGTTCCCGTGTTATGACCAGCGGGGGGACCAGGCGAAGGACATTGCCCGATGCCGCATTGGCCAGCACACCGAGTCCGGCCATTTTGCGGACCAGCGGACCGGCTTCGCGGTCCAGTTCCACTCCAATCATCAGGCCGAGGCCCCGGATATCACGCACGACGGACCGGCCCTTTAATCTTGTCCCAAGTTCATCCATGAGCCAGGCACCCTTTTCACGGGCTGATTCGGCAAGATTTTCCTCCCGTATGACCGCAAGCACGGTCAGTGCCGCTGAAGCGGCGAGGGGGTTCCCGCCAAAAGTGCTGCCATGATCGCCCGGCTCAAGAGCGGTGGCCACATTTTCTTTAGCCAGAAAAGCCCCGACCGGAAAGCCTCCTCCCAGCCCTTTGGCCAAAAGCAGCATATCGGGTTTCACACCGTATTGCTCAAAAGCAAACAGGGTGCCGGTCCGCCCGATACCACACTGGATTTCATCAAATATCAGCAGGGTGCCGGTTTGGTCGCAAATCCGGCGCAGATGCTGCAGGAAAGCGGGGTCGGCCGGTTTCACGCCGCCTTCTCCCTGCACAGGCTCAACAATCACGGCCGTTGTCTGATGATCGATATGTTCTGAGGCGGCTTCGGACCGGTTGAACGGGATTTGCCGGAACCCTGCCGGCATGGGTTCAAAGCCTTGCTGGTACTGTTTTTTCCCGGCGGCAATGGCTGCCAGCGAGCGGCCATGAAAACAGCCCTCCATGGAGAGAATGGGTCCGTGCCTGCCCCTTCCGATGGCATATTTTCTTGCTGTTTTGAAGGCCCCTTCCACGGCCTCCACACCGCTGTTACAGAGGAAGACGCGATCCAGACCACTCAGGCGGACCAGCTCTTCGCTCAGCCGGACCTGTGGTTCGGTGGTGTAGATATTGGACACATGGATCAGTTTTTCGGCCTGTTGGGCAACGGCTTTGACGAGCGCAGGATGGGCATGACCCAGCGCATTGACGGCGATGCCCGCCAGCAGATCGATATACTCCCGGCCTTCCGTATCCCAGAGCAGGGCTCCCCGGCCGTGGCTCAGTGTGACGGGCATACGCCGGTAGGTCTGAAAGTGATGCTGCTGATCGCTATGGCGCAGACTATCCATGTCTATCTTCTTTTAACAAGTTCAGCTTTAGGAGAAAGTGCGGTTGAATATGCAAAACGGGTTGCATACAGGTATGCTGCCGATTTGGCATGTACAGCAAACGAGTTGAATGTGCAATACAAACGGGTAGAATATATGCTGCAAACGGGTCAAGAGGGTACTTTATTAAGAATATTTTCCAGAATAATGCCCGGTGGTTCCGCTGAATCAATAATCAAAATTTGGAACATCATGACAAATAAATAAGATTATCCTTAATATTCAATGATAAAAGTGAAGCAATTTCCCTGCCAAAAAAAAACTGCTTCAGAAAGCTGCTTTTAACTCACAGAACAGATCCATGAAAAAAAGACCTGGCCTGATCCAGCGGATTCGCATGGGTTTCACTTTCGCCTATCTGATCCTGCTGCTTCCCGTACTGGTTATCTCCATGGCGGTCATCATGCTGCTTTCATTGGGACGTCTCCGCGTTTTCGGGACTCGCTGGGTTGGATATATCCTGGGCAAAACATCCCTTGCCGTTGCCGGTGTGAAGGTCCGGGAAGTGTACCACGAAGGAAAAAAACCCGAGGGTCCGGCCATTTTTCTGATCAACCATTCCTCTACTTTGGACATGTTTGCCATACTGGCCATGGATTTGCCGCGCGCGCGCCACATTGCAAAAAAGGAGATCCAGTACAACCCGTTTTTCTGGATGCTGGCCAAACTGACCGGTCAGATCATGATCGACCGGAAGGATCCGCGCGGGGCGATGGAGCAGCTTGACCAGGTATACCGGGATATCCGCCGCAACCGCAACTCCATCATGTTCGCCCCTGAGGGAACCCGTTCCCGAACCGGCAAAATAGGTCCGTTCAAGATGGGGGCATTCCATGCGGCCATAGAGCTGGGCTATCCCATCGTTCCCATTTACATCGAGGGAGCATACGAATTATGTCCCGGAGGTTCACTCATCACGTTACCCGGAACCATAACCGGTCACTTCCATCCGGCCATTGACACTTCCTCGTGGGATCGGAAAACGGCACGTAAGAAGATGCCCGAGATCCGCACCATGTACCAGAAATGGGCCGGTGAGCTGGAGGAACCAGAGACAGATTCCTCTGACGGGGATGAAGCCTTAAGAACAGAAATGGGCCGGTGAGCGACGGGAAATATTTAAAAAACTTTTACAACATTTGGCCAATTATTTGGCGTAAATTTTGCGTTACAGAAGATAATTACTTTCTTACCGGGGGTCGATTCGGCCGGAGGTCACTGGTGGCACACATTCCGGACGGAACTACGGTATTTCTTTCACTGTTGTGCAGGTCAAATGAAAAAAACGATAACAGTTCTGACACTTACCGGAGCATTGCTGGCTCCTCTTGCCTGCTCCGGCGATCAGGACGGGGTCGAAAACAACCAGCGCAACCACCGCGCTCCGACCGTTGAAGCGGTCTCGGTCATCGTGGGCAGCTTGCCGCTGGAGGAGCGGATCACCGGTGTTGTCAGAGCGCAAAACCAGACCGATATCTACCCCGAAGTATCCGCTCCTGTCACCGGGGTACTGGTCAACAACGGTGATTTTGTTGAAAAGGGGCAGATTCTGGTACAATTGCGCGACACCGAAGCGCAGGAGCGCCTGCTTCAGGCCAAATCCGGCTATCAGATAGCCCGTGCCCAGGTCCGGCAGGCCGAAGCCGAACTCAACCGCCGCCAGCAGAACCTGGACCGGATCCGCCAGCTTCGCAGCCGCGATCTGGAGACCCAGTCCGAGCTGGATAATGCCAAAGCCCTGGCGCTGTCGGCCGAGGCATCGCTCGATCTTACCCGCGCCCAGCTCAACCAGGCCCGGTCGGTTGTTGAGGAGCGCCGCAACCACCTTGAATATACCATGGTCCGCGCACCGGTCCGCGGTTATGTCGGACTCCGGAATGCTGAAATCGGGCAGCTCGTCAATCCGTCCACCCGTCTGTTCCAGATTGGTGATCCGGAGCAGATCAAGATCGAGCTGATTCTGACGGAAACGATGACCGGGTATATCCGCACCGGCCATACCGCCGTCATCACCGCTCCCGGATCGGGGCGCAATCTGGAAAGCCGGATTACGCGCATATCGCCCTTTTTGAATCCGGTCACACACACCACAACGGCCGAGATCGAAGTTTCCAATCCGGATCGGACCCTGATGCCGGGCATGTTTGTCACGGTGAACATCAAATACGGTGAAAGCGACCAGGCGATCCTGGTCCCCAACAATGCCATCGTCTATCACCCGTCACGCGGCCAGTACGGGGTCTTTACAGCCGGTCTGACCGGCCGGGAGCTGCGTTTCGAGGGGGATCGTCCGCCCGAGGAGCTGATCGGACCCTCCCCTGTCCGTTTCCATCCGGTAGATGTCGTGGCCCGGGGCCGCCTCGTCTCCGGCATCGAGGGCATATCACAGGACAGCTGGGTGGTCACGCTTGGACAAAACCTGTTGCTGCGCGGTGCCGAGAACGCGAATGTCCGCCCTGTCAAGTGGGATCATATCATCCATCTTCAGCAGTTGCACAGCCGTGATCTCTTTGAAATCATCCAGAAGAAGCTGGCCGAACAGACGAGCAAGTCCCGTTCCGATGTCTAACCGTCACGGTGAACTTGCATGACTGACCAAATCGTTTAACTGAATTGAAAATCTGTCCCCAAAACCGTATAAAACCGTTTCAACACTGAAATATACCCGCAGAAATCCTTACGAAAAACCGATTCGGGCCTGAACCGAAAGACGGGCTCACCAAACCGGCATGAAACTCACTCACACATCTGTAGCGCGACCGGTGACCACGCTGATGGTTTTCCTGATCATCATCACGCTCGGGACCATCAGTTTCCGCCACATTCCCATCGATCTGCTTCCGCCCATTGAGTTCCCGCGGCTGACGGTTGTCGTGGGCTATGCCAACGTGGGACCTGAGGAGATGGAGCAGCTGGTTACCGAGCGGATCGAGAACGCCCTGGCCGGCGTGGCCAATGTCGAGCGGGTCACCTCCAATTCATCGGAAGGACGCAGCTGGGTAAGCCTGAACTTTGCGCAGGGCACCAATCTGGATGAGGCATCCAATGATGTGAGGGCGGCGCTGGACCGGCTGCGCCGGGTGCTGCCCGAGGACGCCGATCCGCCGCGCATATGGAAATTCGACCCCAATGACGCTCCCATTGTCATCATCGGCGCACGCTCAAACCGGCCCCTTTCGGATCTTACCCGTATCCTGGAGCGGGATATCACCAAAAACTTCGAGCAGATCCCGGGGGTGGGCAATATTGAAATATGGGGCGGAATCCACAGTGAGATACAGGTGGATCTGATGCGTGACCGGCTGACCTCAAGCGAGCTGACGGCGCTCGATGTAGTCCAGGCCCTCGGCCGTGAAAACATCACCCTGCCCGGCGGAAACGTAAAAGACGGACTAAGCGATCTGTATGTCCGCTCGGTCGGTGAATACGAATCGGTCGAGGATATCGCCCACACGGTCATCCGCAATGTCGATGGTGCTCCGATCCGGGTCGGTGACGTGGCGCGGGTCCGCCAGGGCTACCAGGATATCCGGCGTTACATCGAAATCGACGATCAGCCCACCATTCGTTTCAGCATTCGCAAGCAGACCGGCGCCAATACCATGGAAGTGGCCCGCAATATCCGTCAGGAGGCCGAGCGGATCAACCGGCTGCGGTCGGATCTCGAGCTTGTGGTCATATCCGACGAGAGCGAGTTCATTCAGTCATCCATCGACAATGTGCGCAATTCCGCCATGTGGGGCGGCATTCTGGCAGTCATCATTCTGTTCGCCTTCCTGCGCAACGGCTCGAGCACCCTTATTGTGGGCATCTCCATTCCCATATCGATCATCGCGACCTTTGCCCTGCTCTATTTCGGGGGGCTGACGCTCAACCAGATGAGTTTCGGCGGTCTGGCCCTGGGTATCGGCTTGATTGTCGACAATGCCATTGTGGTGCTGGAAAATATTGTCCGCCAACGCCAGCGCGGCAAGCCGCTCAAGCAGAGTACCCTGACCGGCACCGGCCAGGTCACCGGCGCCATCATTGCCTCCACGCTCACCACTTCGGTCATTTTCCTGCCTGTGGTCTTCATGCAGACCATCACCGGTCTTTTATTCCAGGAGCTGGCCCTCGTCGTGGTCTTCGCCCTGCTCTGTTCGCTGCTGGTAGCCCTGACGCTGGTCCCGATGATGGCCAGCAAGTTCCTGACCATACAGCCCGATCCGAAAGAGCCGCAAGAGAAAACACGTCATCAGCGGTTTTTCGATGCCATGGAAAACGGCTACGGCAGGCTCCTTGAACGCGCTTTGCAGCGCAAGCTGATCATCGCCGGCACAGTCCTGCTGCTCTTCGGGTTATCCGCCTACGGTTTCCGCACCATACCCTACGAACTCACTCCGGATGTTGACGCCGACCAGATACGCGTCCAGATGACCATGGCCGACGGCATCAACATATCGGTAGTCCAGCAGTATCTGGAAGAACTCGACGAGGCGGTCAAGCAAATCATACCGGCCGATCAGATCCGTTTTTACACCAAAGACACCCGGAGCGGACAGGCCCGCATTACTCTGACACTCGTTCCGCCGGACGAGCGCCGCATTTCCAGTGCCGAGCTGGCCGATGACATGAGGGAAAAGCTCAGAGGGGTCATTCCCGGGGCCGACATCCGTGTCACGGCACGATCCGGTCTGTGGGTTCTGCGCCGTATTTTCGGCAGCGGCGGGGACAGTGAGGCCGGAGAGTCCCTGCAGATCCAGCTTCGCGGCAACAACCTGCAACTGGCCGAAGAGATATCGCGCCAGCTCATACCGCTGCTGGAGTCGGTACCCGGCGTGGCCGACGTGGAGGCGAGCCGGCGGGAAGGCAATCCGCAGCAGGACATCCGGTTCGACCGTGAGAAAATCGCCCGCATGGGCATCGGGGTCAACGAAGTGGCACGTGCGATCCAGACCAATATCGGCGGCACCCGCGCCGGTTTTTACCGGATCGATGCCGAGGAGTGGCCCATCACGGTCCGCCTGCAGCCCGAAGACCGGCTTTCGGTACTCGATCTCGACCATATTTCCATACGCACATCCCAGGGCGCCATGGTGCCCGTTTCCACCTTTGCCTGGCAGGAGTACACCCGTTCTCCGGTCGCCATTACCCGCATCAACAGTCAGCGTGTGACCTATATCACGGCCAATCTGGAAAGCGGTGTGCCGCTCAGCGAGGCGGTGACCCGGATCGAAAACGAGCTGCGCGACTTCCCCATGCCCGAAGGTTTTTCCGTCTATTTTGGCGGGGAGTACGAAGAGCAGCAACGAGCACAGCGCGATTTCACCCTGTCGATCATCATGGCCCTGATCCTTATATATATGGTGATGGCGGCCCAGTTCGAGCGATTCATTGATCCGTTGATTGTCATGTTCTCGGTTCCGCTGGCCCTTATCGGTGTGGTGCCGGCGCTACTGCTGACCAACACCACGCTGAACCTCCAGAGCTTCATGGGCATGATCATGCTCATCGGCATTGTTGTGAACAATGCCATCGTCCTGGTCGACTACATCAATTTGATGCGGCGCGAACAGAAGCTTCCGCTATATGAAGCGGTTGTTGCCGCCAGCAAGCTCCGGCTCCGACCCATTCTGATGACCAGTCTCACCACCATCCTCGCCATGCTGCCCCTTGCCATCGGCACCGGCACCGGTGGAGAGATCCAGGCTTCACTGGCGCGTGTGGTCATTGGCGGACTTTCGGTCTCCTCGCTCATCACGCTGGTGTTCATCCCGGTTGTCTATGTGGCGGTGACCGGTGCGGTGATCCGCATCCGCGGGTGGCTCGTTTCCTGGAACCTTATGGGAAGTGCCGGGGAAAAAACACCCCCACTGGCCACCCTTCCGGACTAACCGCTCTGCTCTGCCGGCCGGGTAAACCGGTCCCGCCTCTTTGCCATTGGCATTAAAACTTGTAGTTTACAGGCAAAACAAATTGATGATATGAGCCATCACAAGCCCCTTATAACCGGACTCGGGGAGTTACTCTGGGATGTCTTCCCCGAATACCGCAGAGCAGGAGGCGCCCCGGCCAATGTCGCCTATCATGCCCGCCAGCTGGGAAACCACGGGATTCCTTTGAGCCGTGTCGGCAGCGACACGGAGGGCCATGAGCTGATCGATTTTCTCGCTTCGCGGGGCCTGGACACGTCGCATATCCAGCAGGACGACCGGTTTCCCACCGGGGCGGTCCGTGTGACCATGCAGGACGGCGAAGCTTCCTACACCATTGACGAAGGAGCGGCCTGGGATCACCTGGCCCTGACCGATGACTGGCGCGATCTGGCCGGCCGGACCGATGCCGTCTGTTTCGGATCCCTGGCCCAACGGAGTCCGGACAGCCGGAATGCCATCCTGGACTACCTTTCGCTGGTACCGGCACAGGGCATGAAGGTCTTCGATGTGAACCTGCGTGAACCCTGGTACGACCGCGATATCCTCGAGGCATCCCTTGACATGGCCGACGTGGTCAAACTCAACCGCGATGAATGGAAGCGTCTGGGAGAAATTTTCGGTACCAATGACCTCAAAAACTGGCTGCTCGATGAAAAAGGGGTCTCTCTCATCTGTCTGACCAAAGGCGCGGAAGGGGCCGAACTCATCTCCGTAGAGAGCCATCACGCCGAGCCGGCCTGGCCCATTGATGTCAGCAGCGGTGACTCGGTCGGTGTCGGAGACGCCTTCACCGCCGCTTTGACACACCATTTGCTCCGCACCTCACCGCTCGATATCGCCATCCGGTCCGCCGCGCGCTACGCCGCCCACGTGGCCGCCTGCAAGGGAGCCATGCCCGGGTTGCCGGAGGAAGTTCTGCGAGCTGTCACGGATCAACATTCAACCGGGTGAATCATGGCACTGAAAACCTGGGACCCCCGATCCGTCTCCCAATACATCCCCCTCAATATTTCCCGCGAAGAGTGGGAAAAAGGGCCCCGGCGCGATCTCCTGAAAAAAGATCTGCTCGAGCGCTACGAACCGCACTACCGGCGCTACCCGTTCCTCAAAGAACGCATCCGGCAGCACTTTGACGATTTCTGGACATTCTACACGGCCATTTACGGGGAAGACTGGGACCAGCAGCGCTGGATCATCCGCATCTTCGACTCCATATTGCAGGGGCTGCGGGACCGCAGGCGTGACATGCATCAACTGGATCTTGAGCGGGAGCAGCGCCAGCTATGGTTTCAGGACGAAGAGCTGGTCGGCGCGGTGCTCTATGTAGACCTGTACGCCGGCGACTTGAAAAAACTGCGCGACAAGATCCCCTATTTGAAGGAGATGGGTGTCAATTTTTTGCACCTCATGCCGCTGCTGCGTCCTCGCGAAGGTCTCAACGACGGCGGGTATGCCGTTCAGAATTTCCGTGATGTGGACCAGCGCCTGGGCAGCTACGACGATCTGCGCAAGCTTTCGCGGGTGTTGCATCAGGAAGGCATCAACCTGGTGCTGGATCTTGTGATGAACCACACGGCCAAGGAGCACGGCTGGGCCATGGCGGCCATGAGCGGACATCCCCGTTACCAGAAATTCTACCACATGTTCCCCGACCGCACCCTGCCCGACCGGTACGAGGAGCATCTGATTGAGGTCTTCCCCGATTTCGCGCCCGGGAATTTCAGTTACTATCCACAGATCGACAAGTGGGTATGGACCACCTTCTATGAGTTTCAGTGGGATCTCAACTATGCCAATCCCGATGTTTTCCATGCCATGTTCGAGGAGATGGTCCATCTGATCAATACCGGTGTGGACTGTCTGCGCCTTGATGCGGTGCCCTATCTCTGGAAGAAGATGGGAACACACTGCCAGAACCAGGAAGAGTCGCATCATCTGCTGCGTGCTTACCGGGCGCTGCTCAAGATCGTCTCCCCCGGGGTTCTTTTCATGGCCGAAGCCATTGTGGCCCCACGCGAGATACTGCGTTATCTGGGTCAGGGGGGGCATGAGGGCAAAGAGTGCGATCTGGCCTACAATGCCACGCTTATGTCCCATCTGTGGCATGCTCTGGCCTGTGAAAACACCCATCTGCTCCGCACCACGCTGGCGGGTTTGCCGCGCGCGCCGCGTTACACGGCCTGGGTCAACTATATCCGCTGCCACGACGACATCGGCTGGGGCATCTCCGACGAGTTCGCCGCTGCGGTACATCAGAACGGGCACCACACGCGGATGTTCTGCACGCGCTTCTACACCGGCAAGCTCGAACACAGCTATGCCGAGGGTTATGCCTTCCAGCGCGATTACCATACCGGCGAGGCCCGTGTATCGGGCACGATGGCGGCGCTTGCCGGCCTTCAGAAAGCGATGATTGAAACCGATGACCTGGGCATTGAAGAGGCCATCCGGCGCATCCTGCTCCTCAACAATATCATCTTCTCCTGGAAGGGCATTCCGCTGATCTACATGGGCGATGAAGTGGGCCAGACCAACGATTACAGCTACCTCTCCAACCCCCTGAAGATGCGCGACAACCGCTGGGTCCACCGTCCCGCCATGGACTGGGACCGCGTGGAGCTTCGAAACCGTCCTGGCACGATTGAGCACCGGCTCTTCACGGAGTTCGGAAAACTTGTCCGGGCCCGGAAAAACACCCCGGCCCTGCATGGTGCCAGCACCGACCGTCTGATCATCCTTGATCACGACCCGATCCTTTGCTTCGAGAGGGTGCTGCTGGAAGGCGCCACGGACAAAAGCAGGCACAATCCCAAAACGGACGGCGAAGCAGAAGCAGACGCAAAGCCGGGTGACGGGGCGAAAGCCGGGCCGGAGCATGCCGGTAAGTTCAGCGCGCTTCAAGCCGACCAGGGACCGGGAACTACCGATCAGCACAGTGCCCTTTTTCTGACGAACTTCTCCAAAGACCCGGTACTGATACCGGTCGACATGCTGCCGGAGGCGTGGCGCCGCCGTTACTTCCATGATCATTACTCCGGGCGGACCTACGACTTCAGTTTCGGCAAGATCCTTATGGAGCCCTACGGTTTCTACTGGTTATCACGCACCGGTAAAAAACCTCCTCCCCAGGAAGGCAGCACGGTCGTCAGCGTCTATGTCGAAACCAACATGGGCGAGCAGGTTTACATCACGGGAAACATCCCCGAGCTTGGCGGCTGGGACCCTGACAAGGCCGTTGGTCCGCTCGACTCCTCCTCCTATCCCAACTGGGAGATCTACCTGAAGCTTCCCGCCAACACCTACTTTGAGTTTCAATGGATGAAAAAGCGCGGCGACACCATCATTGAGCGATCGCCCGAAGTCTACTGGATGAAGAGTGGATGAATTTTTTTTTATTCGTTCCTGTTTAATAGAGAAACAGAACGGCCGATAAGATAAAGGCCGAGGTACGCTTTTATCCAATGAAATTCAACTATGCTCGCTCACTTGCCAACGCAGAGCTCCGGGTACGCTACGCCCATGCCGGTCGAGGGCGCGGTACAACCACAAGAGCTGAATCCCTATCAGCACCGGGCGTTGCCTCCGGCCATGCGTCTGCCCGACAAGGGTTCGCTGACCGACGACAAGGATGAGCGCAAAGATCGTGAAAAAAAGTATCTGAAAGAGGCCGAAGAGCTGGCGCGCAAGATACCCGGCATGTTTCAGCTGCTGATTTCCCCTGATTTCACGGAGTTTGTACACCATTTCTTTGTCAATGGGCACCGTGATTTGCTGGCCATTCGGACCTGCATACGCCGGCAGAAGGGCATTACCGAGTTTCTTTTGTTCCGGACCGAAACGAAGCAGAATCATCACATGGACGGTGTACGCACGGAAACCTACCAGATACCCTTCCGTTTCTTACGAACGCCCGCCGGTTTCCACTTCAACGCCCTGGTCTGACGCCGGACTCCTTTCCTTTCCACCCGAAACGCCATTACCCGAAGATCCGGTATTGCTGTCCGAATTAGCAGCAGCATTATTTGAAGTGTCCAAAGTATTATCCGGGAAGCCGGTACTGTTCCCCGGGGAATCAAGAGCTTTGCCCGGGTTACCGGCGGAATTACCCGAAGATCCGGTATTATTGTCCGAATTGCCGACAGCCTTATTCGAAGTGTCCAAAGTATTATCCGGGGTGCCGGTATTGTTCCGCGGGGAATCAACAGCTTTGCCCGGGTTACCGGCAGAATTACCCGAAGATCCGGCATTTTTACCTGAGAATCCGGCATGCTCGCTGTCCAGCGGCAGGTGCAGGGTAAAGCGGGAGCCTTCGCCCTCTTCGCTGTCGAGTGTGATGCATCCGTTCATCATGGCGGCGAACTGAGCGCTGATGTACAGTCCCAGTCCCGAAGCATTCTCTTGCTCCGTGCCGGAGAGGCGCAGCCGGTTATTCGGCTGGAAGATGGTGGCAAAATTTTCCTTTGGGATGCCGATGCCATTATCCTCGACCGATACGGCGGCCTGCATGCCTTCTGTTCTGACAGCTACCCGTATGATTCCGCCTTTCTGTGTATATTTGACCGCATTGGTGATCAGGTTGTAGAGGATACGCTTGAGTTGCGACGGTTCGGCATTAACGAAGACGGAGCCATGCCGGTAAGAGCCGGTAAGCGTCTGATTTTTAGAAAGGGCGGCGCCTTGCATCACGTCACATACTTCACGAACGGCCCAGTTCAAGTCCAGCACAAACGGGGCGTGCACCTCTTCCTCCTCGCTGTTGCCCCGGCTCATTTCGCGCAGCTGATGCACGATATTTGATATATCCCGGATGCCGTTTTTGATCTGGTCGCGGTAATGGTCGAGCTGCTGCAGATCGGGATTTTCATTCAGGCAGAGCTTCATCAGGTCCAGATAGCCGCTGATGGCATTGATAGGAGAGAGCAGATCATGGGAAGTGAGGCCGAGCATTCTTTTACGATTCCGCGCGGTCTCCTCAAGTTTGCGGTAGCGGCTGCCCAGTTCCTCCATTTGCTGCAGCAGGTGATAAACCGCAGAGGAACCCGATTCCTCCTCCCAGGAGCGGCGTGAAAACTCCAGACCGAACCTCTGGTTACCCGTACTGCGAAGTTCACTGGAGCCCGATTTATTCATCGATGCCTGATCGGTTATTTTTTTGATTGCTTATAAGAAACGATTCCGGTCTGATACCAGGTCAACACATTCAGCCGGACAACTCACCTGCCACTTATCTGACACTCACCTGCCACTAAGAAAAAGACCTGCTTCAGAGATAATTTGAGATACTACAAAGATAAAAGAAATACGTTTTGATCACAGAAAAAAATTAATTTCTTTCCTGTCCCACCGGACACTCTCACCAGCTGTTTCTACCGGGTATTCACACTGACCGTTGTTGCCGGAAACAGCTGCCGGCCGCTATTTCCGTTTACTTCGCCTGGCCACTTCCGACGGATATTGTCACTGGTCACTTCCGCCTGATACTATCACCGGCCGCTTCCACGGGTCACTTCCCGGACAGAACACGGCAGCTTTCAGGAAGAGATTCTTGTCGTATGAAGCACAAATTATATGCCATCGTAGTGAAAAAAAACGCCAAATACCCCTTTTTTTTTACTTTTTCGCTCGATTTTCCAAAAAAATACCAAAAAAGCTTAAGTCGCTCAGGGGCGGCTTCGATAAGTAGGGTAAATAACATTGCCTGATGCACGAAAGCAGTTGAAGGCAGCAGGAAAATGTTAATTGGGCACTTCAGGATCGATCATCGGTTCTGATAAAAATTGGGCAACACCGAATCCTGGGCGATTCACCGCTAACATCCGATTCACGGGAAAGGTATATCCGTCGCAAGGCGAAAAAACCACCTCTGAAACGGCAGAAACGGCGAAATTATAATGGGATTCACTTTAATTGGGCAAACAGTTCTGACTAACAGAGGAGGCATAGTCATGTCAAGTTTTGGAGATTTAAACCGCGTAAACACGAACATTCAGTCGCTGAATGCACAGCTCTCACTGAATCGTATCAATCGTGACCTGGGAGAAAGCCAACTTCGTCTTTCCACCGGTCTTCGTATTAACCGTGCCGAAGATGACACCGCCGGCTTTTCCATGGCCACCAAACTCAGAAGCCGGGTCACCGGTCTGACCGAGGCCCTGGGCAACGCAGGCGATGCCAAAGCGATGCTCGACATTTCCGAGTCCAGCTTTGACGCCATTTTCGACAATCTTCTTGAAATGAAGGCGCTGGCCACCCGTGCCGGTACCGATTCCATGGGCGATGGCGAGCGGGTCATCATCGGGGAGCAGATAGCTGCTCTCGGCAATGTCATCAATGATACCGCCGCTCAGACCATTTACCAGGACAAAGCCTTGTTGGGCGGTGATCCCAACAACCCGAACAACCCCCTTCGATTCAATTTCCTGATTGGGGAGCGCGGACAGGACATCGTCAGTGTGGACCTGGACCGGGTGGATATTGACATGCTGTTTGAAAAATCCAATGCGTTGCAATCTGTAGGTACTACTACAGTCTCGGATTGGGATATTGAAAATGCCGATGACACGGCCACGCACATTGCCATCAAAGTCGGCAGTTCGGTCGGAAGCGAAAAGCATATTATCAAGCTTACCGAAAGCATGGATGAAGCGTCCGATTTCGCCAGCCTGACCGTCGCACAAGCCATGGTAGATGACATCAACAACAGAGGAATTAACCATGTGACGGCCAGTCTCCAAGTTGATGAAGATGGAGATTATATAAGAGACGTGGATGGCCACTACACTCTTGTTCTGAACAATACCAGTACGGAAACAGTAACATTCTCACTGCTTCATGCGTCCGGCAGTAGTGCTACAGCTTCATATGATCAGGTAGGTCCAACCGATCTGGAAGTACCCGCTGCGGATGATCCCAACAATCGACTTGATTTTGAGAATAGAGGCATGGGCCCCGGTGGTGCCTGGACTGCCGCCGACTTCCGCTCCTTCATTGCGGATGTAGACAAGGCCATTGAATCCATGATGAGCCGGGTTAACACCATCGGTATTGCGCAATCGAGTCTTACGATTCGCGAGGAGACCCTCACACAGACCATCACGGCCAACCGCTCGGCTGTCAGCCGGATCATGGACACCGACTTTGCCAAAGAGCAGAGCGAATCGGTCCGACTGCAGATCCTCCAGCAGACCGCAACGGCGGCCCTGGCACAAGCCAACATGGGTCCGCAAGCCGTCCTTGGCTTCCTTGGATAACATCCGGGACTTCGGGAGACAGACAACGGACACAGATAACCCTTTTAATTAGAAGTATCTACAAAAGAAATCCGCAAATCACAGCAGCGGCAGACAAAGAGCGCAGTAGATAGCAACACGTATCAAACAACCAAATCAACATACAACGAAACAAAGCAATCACCCTGGTATTACAGTGCTCTATATCGTGTGCAGGAACTACTTCAACTAGTGAACCAACATACAACCGTTGCAAACGAGCAACATCACAAAAAAGCAGGAACACAAGCAGCACAAACTCAAATGAATTGGGCAAGAATTTTTTGAAGCACAATCAGAAGCAATCAAAAACAAACAAAGGAGAACATAACCATGTCAAGTTTTGGAGATTTAAACCGCGTAAACACGAACATTCAGTCGCTGAATGCTCAGCTTTCGCTGAATCGTGTTAACCGCGACCTGGGACAAAGCCAGTTGCGGCTTTCCACCGGGTTGCGGATTAATCGGGCCGAGGATGATACGGCCGGCTTTTCCATGGCCACCAAGCTTAAAAGCCGTGTCACGGGCCTCAATGAAGCTATCGGAAACGTTGGCGATGCCAAAGCCATGCTCGATATTGCCGAGTCCAGCTTTGATGCCATATTCGACAACCTGCTGGAGATGAAGGCCCTGGCCACCCGTGCCGGTACCGACTCCATGGGTGACAGCGAACGACTGATCATTGGTCAGCAGATTGCCGCTCTCGGAAATGTGATCAACGATACGGCAGCCCAGACCATCTATCAGGACAAAAAGCTGCTGGGCGGAGATCCCGTCGACTCCAGCAACCCTCTGGTATTCAATTTTCTAATAGGCGAACGCGGCCAGGATATCATCAGTGTGGACCTGGACCGGGTGGATGTTGACATGCTGTTCGAGGGATCCACTGCCTTACAGCAAGTGGGGTCCACATCTGTGACCGACTGGGAACTGGGTGACCTCGGTACCGCCACTCATATTGCCATCAAAGTAGGCAGTTCGGTCGGAAGTGAGAAGCACATCATCAAGCTTAACAACGATGGACTTCCCGAAAGCAAGGCGCTTCTGGAAGCCCTGGTCGAACAGATCAACAGCCGTGAAATCGTCGGCGTGAATGCCAGTTGGGAAGAA
>SLHZ01000074.1 GCA_007135895.1 Balneolales bacterium
ACCGACCAGTACACCCGAAAGCTTGGCAAAGACGAACTGCAAAGGCTGGCCTATATCTATCGGATGCACCTCCTGGCCCTGGAAGCGCAGATCAGTGATGACCTGATAACAGCCGAAGAACATCTTTCGAATGCACTGATCGCCCTGCAGAATCTCATGGATGATCACCCGGAAATGCAGACCACCCGCCAGTTCGCCGAACTGTACCGGACCGTCATGACCGAATACCGTGAGTTTTACGGTATCACTGAACCCGTTGTCGATGTCCATGGTGAAATATTCCGGGTACATCAGGAACTCATGATGGCAGAGGAGGACGACTGGTTTTCGGATCATGCGTTTGTCTTTCCCGAAGACCTTGAAATCGAAAAGACGCAAGTCCCCCTGATCCGCAATCAGCAGGTCAACAACCATATCGCCTATCTCACCGTAAGGCGCCCCGAAATCATGCAGCGATGGCTGGAACGATCAGTTTACTACTTCCCCATGATGCGTGAAATTTTCCGCGAAGAGAATGTGCCCGAAGAACTGATCCACCTCTCCATGATTGAAAGCGGACTGGTCCCCACCGCCCGCTCCCACGCCCGGGCAGTTGGCCTGTGGCAGTTTATTCATGCCACCGGGTCTGTTTACGGCCTTGAAGTGAACTGGTGGATTGATGAGCGCCGCGATCCCATTAAGTCAACCCGCGCCGCCGCAAGGCATCTCAGGGACCTGCATGAATACTGGAACGGAGACTGGCATCTGGCACTGGCCAATTACAATGTCAGCACACGCCGCATGCTCCGTTCAGTCCGGCAGGCCGGAGGAGAACGAAACTACTGGGAGATCTACCCCTTTCTCCCGAGGGAGACCCGGGGTTATGTTCCGGGCTTTATCGCCGCCACGCTGGTTGCCATGAACCCGGAAGATTTCGGTTTTGATGTTTATTTCGATATCGAACCCTATTCCTTTGATGTGGTCCCTGTTGAAGGCTCGGTGGAACTGAGCCTGCTGGCTGAATGCGCCGGAATCACCACACAGGAACTGCGTGACCTTAACCCGGAGCTGCTGCGCTGGGCCACGCCGCCAGGCCCCGAACCCTACCCGCTCAAGATCCCCCAAGGTTCCAAAGAGATCTTTCTGGCAGCGTACGAAAAAATCCCCGCCGATCAGCGGCAGAACAACCTGGTTATACATACGGTCAGACGCGGTGAGACACTCGGACTTATTGCCAACCGCTACGGAACTACCGTTCGCTCTCTCTACCAGAACAACGAAGGGCTCAGCAGCCTCATCCATCCCGGCCAGCAACTGGTCATACCCGTTCCGGATGGCAGCCGTGTCGCCATACGCACCGACCAACCCTCCCGCGCCCAGACAGCACGCCAGCGTCCGGCACCCGCCGCCGCAACTACAGCCAACCGGCCCGCCAACACGGTACCGGTAACCTATGTGGTTAAATCCGGCGATACCGTTGGCCACATCGCCGAATGGTTCGACACCCAGGCATGGCGCGTGAGATCATGGAACAATATCGGGAACCTGATCCGGCCGGGCCAGCGTCTGACACTCTATGTGCCGTCTCATTTGAGAGACCACTATGCCCGGATTAACTCGATGAGCCGTGCCGATCGTGACAGTTTCTCCATTGAAGCGGCTGTAAGCCAAATGGCAGACAGCGGTGAATACCGTGTCTATACCGTGCAGCCCAATGACAATCTCACCATGATCGCACGCATGTTCAATACCTCTATCGAGGGCATTCAACAGCTCAACAATCTGAGGTCAACACGAATCTATGCCGGACAGACGTTACGTATTCCAAACTGACCCTTCATACGAAATCGCTTGAAACAGTCCGTTTCATAAATGTATGCGAAACTCAATTCGTACCTTCCTTCTTCTTGCTTTGATCGGATTTACCGGTGCCGGTTTTGTCCTGCGATCGGATAGCTATTTCCTGATCAAAAAGAACTTCTCGATATTCAGTGAAGTCTTTGAACAAGTCAGCAGCCATTACATCGATGAGGTTGACCCGGAAAAACTGCTTCGGACGGGCATCGACGCGATGCTCGATGAACTGGACCCTTACACGGTACTGATTGATGAAACCGAAAGCCTGCAAATGGATATTGTTACTACCGGACAATATGCCGGGGTGGGTCTGGAAATTGGAGCCAGGGGCGGTCAACTGGTGGTCATTGCACCCATAGAGGGGTATTCCGCTGAACGGCGCGGTGTAAGAGCCGGCGATATCATCAGGGAAGTGGATGGCCGGGATGTCAGTCAGATGACCACCGACGACCTCCAAAGTCTCTTGCGCGGTGACCCCGGCACGCCGGTCACACTTTCCATCAAACGCTTCGGCATGGAGGAATTGCTGCACTTTGAACTGATGCGCGAAACCATTGAAGTTCGGAATGTGACTTACTACGGCCTGCTGGATAATGATCAGCGAATCGGCTACATCCTGCTCAGACGGTTCGCTCAGAATGCCGCCGAAGAAGTCAGAAATGCCATCCTGGAACTGCAGGAGGAGGAACCGCTGGACGGACTGGTGCTCGATCTCCGAAATAATCCGGGCGGACTCCTTGATGAAGCGGTGAAAATCATTGACAAGTTTGTACCGGCCGGTGAAAAAGTGGTGTGGACAGAGGGCCGGATCGCACGTTCCAGTCAGACCTACAGAACCCGGGAAGATCCGGTTTACCCCGATCAGCCGCTGATTGTTCTGCAGAACAGCGGCAGTGCCAGCGCTTCGGAAATCGTCAGCGGGGCCCTGCAGGATCTTGATCGTGCCGTAGTCATGGGAGAACGGAGCTTCGGCAAGGGACTCGTGCAGGTCGTGCAGCCGCTTTCCTACAACATCTCCCTGAAAATCACCACTTCCAAGTACTTTACACCCAGCGGACGATCGATTCAATCAAGCCCCTTCATCACCCATGAGGATATCATGTCCATGGACCAGGTTCCCGATTCACTGAGAACCCGGTTCAGCACACGGTCAGGCCGCACCGTTTATGAAGGCCTCGGTATCGAACCCGATATCATCATGGCAGCCCGGCAGCCGGGTATGCTGGAAATCGCACTGCTCCAGAACAGTCTCTATTTCTTCTTTGCCAATGAGTATACCGCCAACGCCGACCGGAGTGTGATCGAAGACCCGGATCGTATTTATACTGACTTCCTGAACTATCTCGAAGAGCGTAATTTCAGATACACCTCCAGGGCCGAACGGCATATGAACCGTTTTCGCGAATCCCTCCACGAAGACCTTGTCTATGATTCAAACGAACGTCTCAAAGCCCTCGAAGAACTTGTTGAACTGGAAAAAAATCTCGAAAAACAGCGTTATGCCGAATATGTCCGCCGGGAATTGTACCTGGAACTGCTTTCACGTTTCGAAGGCAGGTCCGGCAGAATGCAGGTCCATCTTGAAACCGACCCTCTGGCCGTTGAAGCTGCCCGGCTGATCAGCAGCAGTGAAGAATACCATGCACTGCTCAAACCCTGAATCCTGATATCAAACTCCCCTCTGTTTTTGTTGAAAGCTGATCTTCATATTCATACTACTGCTTCGGACGGTAAACTGACACCTGCCCGGGTTGTCGAATACGTTCTTCAAACCGACCTTGATGTGATTGCGATAACCGACCATGACACCATGGCCGGTGTCGGGGAGGCCCGGGAAGCTGCCCGGGGAAGCCGGCTGACCGTGCTGCCGGGTGTGGAGATCAGTACCCTCATGGAGGGCATGGACTGCCACATCCTGGCTTATGGCCTGGAAGACCAGACGTTGCTGGCACCGTTGCTGGCCGGCCAGAAAACCCGCCGGATCGAACGTGCCCGACGCATCATTGAAAACCTCAACCGGATTGGTTTTGATATCAGTTACGAAGAAGTCAGGGGAGAGGCCGGAGCAGCGTCCATTGGAAGACCGCATATCGCAAGAGTATTAATTCGCAAAGGATATGCCGCCACCCACCAGGAGGTCTTTATGAGGTACCTCGGAAACCGGGCCGACTGCTTTTACCAGACCAGCTACCCCGATACCCTGGAAACGATGGCACTTATCCATCAGGCCGGCGGTTATGCCATACTGGCCCATCCGGCACAAAAATGGAATTTCATTGATATCAAAAAACTCAAGGATGGCGGACTCGACGGCATCGAGTGCTACCACCCGTCTCATAACAGCGCCATGCAAAGACGCTATGTCGATTATTGTACCAATTACGGACTCATGATCACCGGAGGTTCCGATTTTCATGGAACTGTGGCGGATTTTTATCATCTTGGGGTGGTTCATACCCGGATCGAACCCGATTCACCACTGATGAATTGCACGGAACGGATTCCATTAACCGAAAATAATTAAAAAATAATGCGCGTGAACAAGATAGAAGGTACATACAGCGTTGAAAAACAGACACGGATCGGTATTATCGTATCACGCTGGAACAGCTTCATTACAGAACGGCTGCTGGAAGGAGCGGTCGACACCCTCAGGCGTCATGGTGTTGACGATTCACAGATAGAAGCCGTATATTGCCCGGGGTCTTTCGAAATACCCCTGGTGGCAGCCAAACTGGCTGAAACCGGTAAATACAACGCTCTGATTTGTCTTGGAGTGGTTATCCGGGGCGCCACACCACATTTTGACTATGTAGCCGGCGCTACAACACGGGGTATCACCGATGTCATGCTGAAATACCAGCTGCCGATTGGATTTGGCGTCCTGACCACAGACTCCATTGAGCAGGCTGTGGAACGGGCCGGTACCAAGGCAGGAAACAAAGGCGGCGAAGCGGCCATGACGATACTTGAGATGATCTCTCTGTCAGAGCAGATCGCATCTGACAAATAGACCATTTTTTGCGATATTTGGTAACGTAATTCTTGGTAACGTAA
>SLHZ01000138.1 GCA_007135895.1 Balneolales bacterium
AACAACCTGAGTCATAATTCCACATAGGTACGATTGAGAGCACACTAACCCGGACAAAACGATGAGAAAATTTAAGTCATAATTCCACATAGGTACGATTGAGAGGGGGTTCTACTTGCACTAAAAAAACGCTTTAATTTAATAATAAGCAATACTTTTCAACTGGATAAAATGATCCGCAAACTGTCAACCTCCACGACTGTTTTAGACTTCAGAAAGAAAATGCCACAACCTATTGAGGGCTATTTGGTTACAAGCTTTTATCTGATTAGGGGGTTGACAGATGTAAAAAACGCTATTTTTAGGACATAATGAGCTATTACAAAACACCTAACATCAGATTATAGTGTCTACATGATTTTTTTCCCGTTGCTAGACAGATTCATCCTGTCATATGCTCTGCAATCGAGATTTATCAAGTTGATAAAATTGTCCCTTTTTTGGGCTTGAAGCGAAACTTCCTTTTCTTTCCGATTTTCTTTTTCCTGGCACTAACACCCGGATCAATCTGCAAATGTGCCGTTACCCCTTCTGTCCTCATCATTTCTGCGGCAGCTGTGTTCCATTCGCTGACTTGATTAGCCCTGTTGGATTTGAACACTATTACGGAATCATATTTTACATTGACCAGTTCAAGCAATCCCTGGTACATAATACGCACCTGACTATCCGTGAGAAAACCAGTGAATACCGATCTTTGACGGTGTTCAAGCCACTGCCTTAGGTATTTCATTACCTTGGCGCAACGGGTTCGGTGCACATCGTATGTAACCATCACGAACATATCCTCACCACCATATCCTGAATGATACATACGGTTTGTCCCCCAAAAGGTGTTTGACCAGTTTGTACCCCTCAAGCCGGATCAGTGTGCGGTAGCTTACCGAGCGGCCCAGCTCTTTGTGTTTGAGCGTCGTGCGCATCCTGTGCTCAAATGCCCGGATAACCCTTATACGGCCTTCAGATGTCAGCAGACACCCGTTCATTGATTCCTCGAAATCATTCAGGCCGATCTGCTTGCGGTTTATCATTGCCATTATCAAGCCTTCCACAATCAACGGCCGGAAGATCTCGGCAATGTCCCAGGCCAGGGGAAATCGTTTTCTACCCGGCTGATGGAGATACCCCACAAGTGGATTCAACTGAGTCCGGTACAACTCGCTGATGATCGAGGCATAGAGCATGCTGTTCAGGTAGGATATCAGCGCATTGACCGGATTGTTCGGTGGATGATAGATCCGTTTTCCTATTCGGAATTCCGGTGTAAGACGCCTGTCCAAAAACTCATAGTATGCCCGCCTCACACTGCCTTCAACCCCAAGAAGCGTATCTACAGATCCGGCATCGTCCAACATGGACTGATACGCTTTCCAGTTCTCAAGCAGATCATCAAAGCAACCCTGCCTTCGCTGCTCCCGGCCAATGGCACTTTTCATGTTATGAAAGGCACCACGCAGAAGCTCTCTTGCAAGCATGATACGCTTGACAGGATCGGCAAAATGCAGAAACTGCTCGTTCTGTATCCTGCCGTTCGGAATTGGCTCAATTGGCCAGAACGTTCCGGTATAAGAACCAAAATAATTGTAGGTATGCAGCGGAATGTGTTTCTCTGCCAGAAAATTCAGAAAACTGGTGTTAACGCGGATGCTGCTATAAGCATGAATGCTTTCCACCCTGTTGACGGGAAGGAATTTAGGACTGCCTTTCCACCATGCATCCTCCTCGGCGAGCGGCCATTCACGGCTCAGTTCCATACCCATTTCCTCCGATGGGGTCAAATCCCGCTCCGGATCACCATAGGGTTGAAGCGCAATGGTATTGTCTTCGCGCTTAAGTGTTACAGGATGAAAGATATATACAGGAGTTTTCATAGTCTCTTATATTGATTCTGTTCAGGAATGGCACCAGTCCACAAAGGAACACATCCGGCATGCCTCTGACGTGATCTCCTTGAGTTCCGGCATCTTTTTGTTTTCCATTTCTCCGATTAGTATGGCCGCGCTGCGCTCCATCTTTACCAAGAAATCGGGATCACCGGTATCCGTACATATCGCGCAGATATCTTCAACGGGTTGTCCGTGATCCAGATCCCACTTTTCAGCGAGTTTTTTGGCTTCATCACCATACCGGCCCTGATACCATAACTGCATCTCGGCATCCTGCACACCAAGCTGCAACAATTCCTGGTGAATAGCCCATACCTGATAAAGGTGTGTGACATGTGGATGACCACTTTTGAATTCGATGCCCAGGGACTCATCCGGTATCCAGGCATCCAGCCGCGATCCGGAGGGCAATCGTGCCTCATACCGCCAGCCCGAGTCATTGATTCCGCACTCCCGAACATGTTCTTTGAGCGATCTTGCATGGATAAGGTCCATCTTCTCATCAAAAAACTCGACATTATTAAACCTAAGCCACAGCCTTCGGGTACAATAGAGCCCCTCGGAAAGTAACGATGGCGGTATGTAGTTTGGTCGTATCATAACAGGGTCTGCGATTTGCGCTTGATATTCTTCAGTGCGTCCGGGTTCCTGTACACCGTTACCACCAAATCAGGCATGGATGTGCGGGTGACCACACAGAGATTTTTTATCCGGCCCCTTGTGTGCGGCGGCACGGTGGATGGGATGTCTTTGCCTCTGAGGAAGAAAAACTGAAATCCCTGACGGCGCAGGCATTTTCCATACCTGACGGCATAGGGCAAATGATCGGGATTGATTCCGCGCTGGGCGCAACGCTTTTGAGCGTGTTGTGAGAGTATGAGTGTTTGTATCATGGCAGATCACCTCAAATGAGTGGGTTTGTATTGACTTCAAACCCAAAATGAGGAGACCTGCGGGCGGAAACCCGAACCGTAGTGTTACCGACCGTTACGCAGCAATTGATACATGTTTAGCAGGAATCTGCAGGGAACAGTTTGCTTTTGGGGAATTTATCCTGCAATGATGAAATAAACTCCTCCTCACGGAACAAAATGGACGCTCCCGGCACCAGCAACTTATTAGCGGAGGCCGTATTGTCCCTGTTGGTTATACGGTCGTTGATGAATACCTCCGCTCCCCCGAAATCCGTGATCCCGCACATTTTCAGCCCGGTATCCAGTTTGCTTATAAGCTCGTTTCTCGACCTTGCGAACAGATTGGAGTCGTCCTGGATTGTCATCCGGTCTTTTTTTCGCATAAACCACGGGTCCAGCTCCATATCTTTGTTGGTGATGAACTTGTATATGGACTCCATCAGCTCAAGCTGTATTGGATTTTCGGATATGGTGCGAAAACTGACCGGACATATTTTGTCACATGAATGATTAAGAAATGCAAAAAGCGCCAGCAATGATAGCGGCCTTGGCGGGAGGTTTATAGGGATTTCATTGGCATTGATGAAAATGCGCCTTTCTGAAAGGTTTACATACAGGGACGTTACGGCATGCTGGTTTCCTTTCAGCCGTTTCCTGGCTGATAATACCAGTTCGGAGAATGGCCTGGTAAAGTCCAGAGGCGGGCGGATCAGGTTACGCAAAGCGATAAACGGACTCTCGACCAATTCCAGGGTTGCATCGCGGGCATTCCTTTTGTTACCATCGGCATCCGTCACCAAATAGTCGCCGGGATAATAAAAGTCCTTCACTTCGTACATTGGGTCTACCAGTACATGGATCAGCCGGTCTTCCGGACGCCCCATAAGCTGAAAGACCGAGTGCATGTGGGCGCTCATGGTCTTGCGTCCCCCGGAAAGCAATCCGTAAACCGGCACAGTACCCTCATTAGTAAAGGATCTCATGACCTCGATCAGCTTTGATGCAAAAATCTCATCCTCCTCCTTGTTACGGATGTCCATAATCGCCTGGCCATTGAGCTCGGGAACGATGACCTGGATTGCCGGATAGCGGTCCATCGGTATGCGAAGTTCATGCATTAATTCGCCCATTTTGCCATGTCCGGGGTGGAAGAGTTCTTTATCGATGATGTTGCGCCCCGTTCCTGTGGTCAGGATGGTAATCTTTTCCGGTATAAGATTCCGTTCTTTGAACAGTACGAAGAACGCCTCCGTTAAAACAGCCGGTGAAATACCTATGCTGGCAACCAGGGTTATCCGTTCGGTTTTTGGATTCATTATCAAGGTGTTTTGCTGTGAGTATCCCCTGGCGCCGGAAGGTCCTGGACCATCGGATAATCCCGGAAACGCACAAAGGAAAAAGATCTTCGAATTTCCTGGTCACTTACCTTGTGTACGGAACGGGTAGTCGTACTTGCAATGCAACGTACTCCGCTTTTTTGCAGCAGACAAACCAGCGTGAAACAAAAGGTGTGTTCCCCCATGATATGAACGGCCCGGGGGTTCCACAACATGATCTGATCATGGTATTTTTCGGCTATCTCACGGATTTTTTTCGCATCCCAGTCAGGCAGGATATCCGGGTGCTTTGCATCCTTAATTGTGCCGAATTGCTCCCGTGCTGTCTCCAGCTGATTCCGTGTCCACTCGGATGACGGATGATTGGAAAAGTTGACTAACATATCAGTGCAGGGCTTTGTCCAGTTTGTCCAGGACGAACACTTCGTCCTCAAAATGACCGTACATGCGTTTGGCATCCTGGTCGTGCCAGGCATCCAGCTCATGGGTTGACCCCGGGACGGGGTTCCCACTTAACGGTTTGAAGTCGAGACTTTTAACATTATAGGACTCCCCTTTTTCCAAGACACGTGTAAGATCATCAATTTTTTTATTGATCTCGTACAAGCGATGTACCGGCAGCTGTTGCACAGATTTGAGGAAATGGGTCCCAAATTCCACCTTATCTGAAATGGATGGCCAGACCTTCTCGCCATATATCTCCTTTTTGTGCTGACGCCAGATAATTTCCCCCCATGCAGAAAACGTATATTCC
>SLHZ01000256.1 GCA_007135895.1 Balneolales bacterium
GTGGCTGGCTCCGGAGGTACCAGCTGGGGTAAAGTCGAGAATTTGCGAAACAATGCCGGCAAGGTTCATTTTTCTGATAACTGGGGCATCCCGACTGCGGACTGCCTGCTGGCTGCAAGGGAGATTTCGGAGGAAAATGTTGAAATCATTGCCTCCGGTGGCATTCGGGGCCCGGAAGATATAGCCAAAAGCCTTTGTCTGGGAGCTGTGATAGCCGCAACCGCCCAACCCGTTCTTGCAGCCATACGTCAGGGCGGGTATCTGGCTCTGGAGTCCCTGTTCAAAAAATGGGAGGAGGATCTTCGCATGATTTTGTGCCTGCTGGGTTGTGAAAGACCAACGGATCTTGACATGATTCACCTCAGAAGAGTTCCGGTTCATTGATGCCCGTACTTTTTGTATATTTGAACCTTTGCAGAGTATGCCGCAAAGTCCGACCTTCATTTGCAGGATCCTGGCCACTGCACTGATCCGCCAGAGAAATCGCCCTGCCAGTGAATCAACCGACTTATAAAACGGCACCACATGATACCTGCGTCAGGCAGATCAATCATTCCGTAAACCTACCAATCGTTTAAGCCACATATCCAGGATTGTCAACCACCCGTCAACATATTGAGAAACTTCTTCAATCAGCTTTTTCCGCACTTCCGGTCCCGGTCGAACCCCGAAGTCTCTACGATCCGGTTCGTTACGTCTTTGAGGCGGGGGGCAAATGGCTGCGTCCCAGACTGGTACTGCTGTCGGCCGGCATGTGTGGCGGTTCTGTGGAGCGGGCTTTGCCGGCTGCACTTTCTGTCGAGATGCTGCATAACTTTACACTGATACATGACGACATCATGGACCGTGCCGATACCCGCCGGGGCAGACCCTGTGTTCATGTGCGGTGGGACCGGGCTACGGCCATACTTTCCGGTGATGTGCTGTTCGCCCTTGCTGTAAAACAGTTGATCAATAATGGCAGCGGTAACGGAAGTATCCGAATGGTGGATTGTTTTCTCGATGCCGTAAAAACCGTTTGTGAGGGCCAGGCGCTGGATATGGAGTTTGAAAAGCGCGAGCGTGTCACGATCAGTGATTACCTTTTGATGATAAAAGCGAAAACAGCAGCCCTGATACGTGGGTCCATGGAATTGGGAGCGTTGTTTGCAGGCGCCGGTCATGATATGGTTCAGCGATGCGGTGTCATCGGGGAGCATGCCGGCCTGGCTTTTCAGATACAGGATGACCTGCTTGATGCCACAGCAGACTCCAGCCGGTTCGGCAAGCAGATCGGAGGGGATATCCGCGAAGGAAAAAAAACATTCCTTAGTATCCTGGCCATGGAGCGTGCCGATGAAAATCAGAGAAAGTGGCTTGAAGAAAGCCTTGGGAACCGGAATGCCGGGAAGGAAGAACTGCTTCGTATAGTGAACATCTATGAGGAACTGGGTGTGTTGGAAATGGCGCAATCGGAAATTGCGAAGCACTACAACAAAGCGGTCAAGGAACTCGGCTTTTTCGGGCAATCTTCATATTCCAATGAAATAAAACTCTTGCTGGACAAGTTAAGGGTAAGGGACAAATAAGAAATTCAAAAAAAGGTTCAATCTTTTCAACCTCAGGGTATTATGCTGAACGGAATCAACTATGGCAGCATCAGGCGATATGCTGTTCTTGTTACTGTGGTACTGCTGGCAGCCGCTTGTGGTTCCAAAAACACCATTCGCCCTGGTGATACGCTCGACGTGGCCTTCGAAAAAGCCATGGGCCAGTATGAAAGAGGAAGATACTCCCAGGCGGTCCGGTCTTTTGAAACCGTACTTTCCATAGCAAGGGGTACGGAACTTGCCGCCGATGCACAGTTTTATCTGGCCATGAGCAACTACAAAAACCGTGCTTATTTGGTGGCTGCAAGTGAGTTTCGCCGTTTTGCACGCACTTATGCCCGGGATGAACGACGCAAAGAAGCGGAGTTCATGGAGGCCCTCTGCCACTACAGAATGAGCCCGCGCTACAATCTTGATCAGACGGAGACATACAATGCTCTGGACCGTTTTCAGCTTTTTATAACCCGGTATCCCGGGACTGATATGGCTGCTGAAGCCATTGTCTATATGGACGAAATGAGAGACAAGCTGGCAAAAAAGAAATTTATGGCGGCTGAAATGTATATGCGCCTTAGAGAGTACCGCTCAGCCGCTCTCTATTACAGTCTGACGGTGGAGAGGTTCCCAGAAAGCCAATGGGCCGAAAGGGCAATGGTCAACCAGATCAGGGCCTGGTATGAGTATGCTGTCAACAGTGTGCAGGAGCGTCAGCAGGAGCGTTTTCTCAAAGCCATTGACAGCTACGAGAGTTATGTGCAGGTATTTCCACGCGGTGAGAACCGTGAAATCGCTGAAGAATACTATGACATGATTCTGACCCGGATGGCGGATCTGGCGACTATTACCGCCGGGCGCTAAGGTATGCGGGCCGGTCTGTTCTTCGGCACGTTTAACCCCGTTCATCGTGGACATGAAGCACTCTGCCTGTCCTTTCTTGGCAGTGGTTTTGTCGATGAGCTGTGGATTCTTCCCACTCCCGATCCGCCACACAAGGAAAGTCGTCAGCTGGCCGGTTTTGAAGACCGTTGGAAGATGCTCAGGGAGGTATTTCCGGAAGATGGACAGCCCAGGCTCTGCGATATTGAAAAGGATTTACCCTCGCCGCAATATACGATCCGGACTATCGGGCATCTCAGAGATCGTTTTCCGCTGGTCCGTTTCTCACTATGTATTGGGGGAGACACGCTTGAAAGTCTTTCGACCTGGTACCGGTACAGGCAGCTCGCCCAACATGTCCGCCTGCTGGTCGCCGAGCGTCCCGGACTTCCGGTACGGATTCCCGATCATGCCCGGACTTTTGAGGTGGTATTCTGTCCTCATGAACCGGTTGAGATCTCTTCGTCGGATATCCGTGCGGCCATAGCAGGAGGTGAAAAACCCGGTGCGGATGTGCTGCATCCGGGAGTAATGGATTACATCGAAAAAAAAGGGCTTTACGTCAACGCCGATTTTTGAAAGAGGGCTTTACGTCAACGCCGATTTTTGAAAAAAGAACGCAAGAGCTCTTCGCTTTCATTTTCCATAACCCCAAAAGATACGTTTACCCTGTGGTTAAGCTGATGGTTTGAGGCGATATTATAGAGACTGCCGCATGCCCCGGCCTTGTCATCCTGTGCGGCGATGATCATGCTGCCGAGCTTTGACCAAACGGCTGCTCCGGCGCACATGGGACAGGGTTCCAGTGTGACATAAAGGCGGCACTCATTCAGGTACTTCTCCCCAAGGTGTTCAAATGCTGCTGTAAAGGCGATCATTTCGGCGTGTGCGGTCGGGTCTTTCAGCAACTCAACCTGATTGTGACCCCGGGCAATAATCCTGTTTCGGTATACAATCACGGCCCCTACGGGCACTTCACCCATCTGTGCTGCTGACCGTGCCTCCTTCAGGGCTTGTTCCATGAAACGGTAGTGTAGCGGATCCACAAGACCCTGTTCCTTCATTTGCCCAGAATTAATTCCACTCATCAGTTTGGATTATTGAGTTTATGCGATGGAGTCGATCTCTGCACAAGAAACGACATGTACAAGAAACGAAATATTCGCGAGCGACGGTATATGCAAAAGGGGGGCTTCAATATGCGCCGGAATTGTCCAAAAAGAAATGTCACAAGACATTAAATAAAAGTATCGATATACAGGGACTTTTTTTGTATCATTTGATGTTCGTGGGAAATGCCAAATATGGAAGTATCAGATGACTTCAGAAATGACAGAACCCTGGAAATGAAAGATCCTTCAAAAATATCGGATTTCACCACACTGATTGAGCAAACCATTCGTGATATTCCGGACTTCCCGCAAAAAGGGATTATGTTCAAGGACATAACCCCGGTACTGAGAAATCCGCTGACTTTGAAACATACAGCTCGGTTGCTTCATGAGGCAATGGAAAACCGCGAACCGGATGTGGTGGCGGGTATCGAGTCTCGCGGTTTTCTTTTTGGGCCGGGTCTGGCCTCTTCGCTGAATGCCGGATTTGTGCCCGTTCGCAAACCGGGAAAGTTGCCGTCGGATAAAGTGGCCGTCCGGTATGAACTGGAGTATGGAACCGATCAGCTGGAAATGCATACGGATGCCATCCGTCAAGGTGAGCGAGTGGTTATTCATGATGATCTTCTGGCCACAGGCGGGTCGGCAAAGGCATCCACCCGACTTGTGGAACAGCTGGGCGGTGTTGTGGTAGCATACTCATTTGTGGTCGAATTGACTTTTTTGAATGGCAGGGATCAACTTCCGCCCGGAATACCTGTTTTTTCAATTGTTCGATACTAATCTGTTAAATGACTGATTTTTTTAAGTTCTTTTTAAAAAATCAGCAGAAAAAAAAATCTGATAACTGTCTTTGTAAAGGAATGTATTTTATTCCGTTGTTTTTTTTAATATTTTCACCGTTACTGTTCCAGTTACCAATTTTTCGGATACAACAGTTTCTCTGTTTTTCGATATTTCTGTTTAAATAACAGATACTGGTTATTTCCAAGGTTTTTCCAACTGCAAACCAAATAACCAACAATCTAAACTTAACAATAAAAAAATGGCCTCAATGAAACATCTCAGACTCCTGGGAAATGTCTCAGCTGCAGCACTGCTACTTTTTACCGTGGCGTGCGGCCCCTCACTCATTCTTACTGACGTTGACTATGCCCAGCCTATGGAATCGGTTATGGCTCCGGATCAGTTCGGAAATGTGGAAGATACCCGCTTGGGAATCGGCCTGAATATCATGGCCCTCAACAACGAGGAACTGGGAAGCAATGCCTCCCTGCCCGAGCATGTTCGCTTGATTCGCA
>SLHZ01000267.1 GCA_007135895.1 Balneolales bacterium
ATTTTCCGGGTGAGTTCACGGCCTCCGGCCTGCAGCCGGTAAATATATACACCACTGGCAAGTCCTGAAGCGTCAAAACGTACCTGATGCGAACCCGCCGGCATTTCCCGGTCCGCCAGAACGGCTACCCGCCGGCCCAGCGCGTCATAGACGATCAGTTCCACCATGCCGGTCGCTGGCAGTTCAAAGTCAATTTGCGTGGAAGGATTGAACGGGTTGGGATAGTTCTGATCCAGCCGGAATATGTAGGGCCTTTCGGAATCCGGATCATCAGACCCGGAAGGTTTGCTGTCCACATGAAATTCGTATGCACCCATATCGATGACCTCCCGACCGTCACTATTTCCGTCGACGATGCGCAGGCGGCCGGCAAGATCGGTCAGAGCAACCCGGCCATTGTAACCAGTTGTCGCAGTCCGGCCGTCGTAGCCAGTTGTCGCACTCCGGCCAGCGAGACCAATCATGTTGGAACGGCTCGTTCGACCGTTCATTGCAGTTTGGCCGGCAAGATCGGTCAGAGAGGCCCGGTCGTTGTAGCCAGTTGCGGCACTCCACCCGGCAAGGCTGTCCATAACGGACCAGAATGCCCGGTTGTTTCCGGCATCGATGGCCGGGGATTCCGGCATCAGGCGGTAGTCACCGTGGACAAACGGAGCTTCCTGCGCATCAACGGGTTCGGTGAATTCCGGATCGGCATGGAGGCTGTTGTCACCGCCATCCGCACCGCCGCCAGCGGCCACGTCGTTTTGCCCGTTGCCAAAGAGGGAATAGCCGATCCGGGCGGATGAGAACAAGTCATTGAAGATTTCGTTGCCCCTGTTGCCCGATCGTGTGGCGATATTTCCCCAGATAATCGAGTTTTCGATCCGGGCATGGCTTTCCCAGGTATTGGCCATACCCCCGCCCGAATCATTCGCAAGGTTCCCGCTGATGGTGACATTGAGAAAAACCGGTTCGCTTCCCAGATAATTCACCACACCGCCGCCCTGGTCGGCAATATTTCCGCTCATGAGCACATTGATCAGCACAGGATTGCTGCGGCTGTTAAAAAGGCCGCCCCCCTCCTCCTCGGCTTCGTTGCCCAGGAATTTCGTATTGTGGATGACCGGATGGCTCAGGTTCCGGTTGTACATGCCTCCACCCTGCAGGGCGCTATTTTCGCGAAAAATGCATTGAACAAGATACGGAGCACTGCCGTTGCGGTTGTACATTCCACCTCCGAAAGCGGCCTTATTGCCCCGGAACGTCACGTTCCGCAAAGTCGGATTCGCTTCGATGTTCTGCATTCCGGCGCCGGCGTTGCGCGGTGGCAACCCATCGGCCAGACCGCCGGTGATGGTGACGCCGTCCAACACCGCCGTGCTGTCGAGGCGGAGCAACTCATTGTGGAAAAATACGTTATAGACATGCCGCCCCGGTGCGAGCTCACCGCTCAGGATGGTTTCGTGCTTCCGGTGATCCCGTTCGGATAGCCGGCGTTCCGTGCCTTCGAATCCACCATAAATCACCACATGATTCCGGAGCCGGAAGGCGCGCCAGACATCCTCTTCCACATCATCATCTGCCACGATCCGGGTGGGATGATAGGTACCGGCGGCCATCCACAGGGTATCGCCCTTTCCGGCGATCTGCAGGGCGTGATCAAGCGACTTAAACGCGGTGGCCCAGCTCAGACCGTCGTGGCTGTCGCTTCCAGAGGGATGGATATGCAATGGAAGACTGGTATACATGTCGATTCCGGCCTGGAATTCATAGGCCCCCATGTCGGGGAAGGAGCCCGGAAATCCTGCAGGACGCGACTGGCCCCGGATATCGGTTTGCGATTCGAGATCATCGGGATCCGCGGCATCCGGATCGGCGGCATCTGTAGCCGGTGAGGTCCCGTAAATGAGCAGCGGGTGTTCACCCACAAGCACAAACTGCGGGTCGGAGTCGATATTGTTCCCGCCATCGGTCCCGGCGGCCGCCAGCCACCGCGCGCTTCCTCCGCTGCCTTGAAGCAGGCTGTATGAAAAGTGCGGACGGGACCCGGCCTCGTGTGCGACGCCCGTTCCTCCGTCATCGTCGTTGTTCCAGAAGATGCTGTTGACGATCCGGGGAGAGCTGTCGTTCATACTGTAGATGGCGCCTCCTTCCCCGGCAGTGTTGCCCACTGCCGTCACATGGATCAATTCGGGACTGCCCGCGTCGTTGTACAATGCGCCCCCCGTTTCCGCGCTGTTGTCGTGGAACACCGATGTGCCTGCCCAGAGATTGCTGTTGTGGTTGAACAGGGCGCCACCCCGGCGGGCGCTGTTGCCCTGGAACTGGCTATGGCTGATCCTGGGAGAGCTGTCGCGGCTGAAAACCGCACCGCCGTCGGTGTCGGCCGAGTTGGAGATAAACGAGGAGAACGTGATATCCGGTTCGCTGCCGGAGGTGTTGTAGATGGCCCCTCCTGTCCTGGCCTGGTTGTCGTAAAACGTCACGTTCCTCAATGTGGGACTCGCGCCGTGGTTGTACATGCCGCCGCCACTGTTGTGCGGATAGCTGCCATCCGCCCTGCCGCCGGTGATGGTGAAACCGTCGAGCAGTCCTCCGACAGACACCTCGCTGTCATCGTTATGATAGAAAACGTGATAGGCGTACGTTCCGTCACCGAAATCACCGCTCAGGATGGTTTCATTGGTGGTGAAATCACGTTCCACCAGACTGGTCTCCGTCCCGTCAAACCCGCCGAAAATAACCAGGTTTTTGGTCAGCTGAAAAGAGCGGGTCCGGTGATCGGAAGGGTTGGAATGTCCCAGATGGTCCGTTTGCGGTGTATAGGTCCCTTCGGACACCCAGATCATATCCCCTTCCAGGGCCTGCTCCATGGCATGGTCCAACGTGGCAAAAGCCTTTTCCCAGCTCGACCCGTCGTTCTGGTCATCGCCGTTGGCGGAGACATGCAGGGTGCGCACATAGAAGCCGAAAGGCTGGGTATAGGTGCGACCGTAATCATTTTCGAGGGCCGCCCGGACATACGGATCGTAGAACGAATCCCAGTGGAAGGTCTCCGAAGTACCGATGATCCTGCTTTGCCTTCCGCCACCCAGGCCGGTTACCCCGCTGATCCATTCGATGCTGTCGTAGTTCCGCCCATGAATGGTGATCCGACGGCTCTCCTCGTCCACCGTAACCGAGTCAATACGCGGGGCTTTTGCTTCCCCGCTGCCTTCCGACTCATACGAGAAGAAAAGCTGACCGGAAGTCATGGCGTGACGCAGCGCTCCTTCACTTAGCGTGTCCATGAGCATGAACTGATAATTTCGGAAAAGCTGGTCCCGGGAGTGCATATCGTCATTTGAAAAACCCCAGACCGGCAGGTCGGGCATCGAACGCAAGAGCACCTCGTCCCATAACACCCGGTCATCCCGGTGCCGGTTGCCCTGGTTGTAGACCTCCATCCCGATGAGGACATCAAAACGCTGGTGATAGTCCACATACCACTCCGGGGAATAGCGCTGGCCGGGAGAGTAGGTATTGTGCACACTCCAGTAGCGGCCGGGATGGTACCACATCGCCAGGCCGCCCGAGTCGGCGACCAGGGTAAAGCTGGCGTCATAATCTCTTGAAGGATCCGAAGCCAGTGAAAAGAGACTCCCGCGGTGATGACCTTCGGATGACTCGGAGCCGACCACGGCAAGCATGCCGAGTTCTTCGGGATCGCGATCCTGCCAGGATGCATTATGCCGGACCGCCCTGGTCAGACCGGAGAAGTTGGTCCAGGGCCATGTGACAATATTATGAGGATTATTCCCGTCCCATGAGGGGATATGGTCGGTGAGGGCCAGGATATGATAGCCCGCACCATGATACAGGTCCACCGCCTGATGTGGGGTAAAATCCCCGTCGCTCACCTGGGTATGCGTGTGGAAGTTGGCCTTGAACTGCTGTACCGTTGACCAGTCAACGCCTTCATACGGGTTGACGGTCATTTCAACACGCTGGGCCCATCCCGGGCGGACAGGCGTAAGCATCAGCAGGGTCAGCAGGAGAAACAGGGCTCCGGGATAGAAACGAATCATGGTCGGGATTGATTTAGTGGACAACCGGGCATAGGCCTCGTCACTTGACAAGCAACATCAGCCGGGTGACGGTTTCGTCGCCAGCCTGAAGGCGGTAAATGTACGAACCGCTGGCCAGCCGGGTTCCATCAAATACAACCCGGTGCGAGCCCGCCATCATCTGATCGTCGATCAGGGTACTGACCCTGCGTCCGAGCAAGTCATAGACCACCAGACGGACATGGGTGTCGGCAGGTATATGATAGCGGATAGCCGTTGAAGGGTTGAACGGATTCGGGTAGTTCTGGTCCAGCATGACGGCTTCCGGCAAATCGGCAAGATACGGTTCCGAGCTCACCACGATTTCGCCGGTGGTCTCCCAGTCGCCCCAGGGCGCTTCCATCACAAAGATCGTGTCCTGGTCATCCGGTATGGGGAAGATCCGGTTTTCACGGAATCCGCTCTCGGTGACGAAGGTGTCGCCACCGGTGTGGACAGCGTAGGTGTAGGAGACATTTTCGTAGGTTCCGGGCGGGAAAGTGACCGTCAGCTCATAATGGTCCTCAAAATCGGCAGAAGGCTGCATGAGCAGGTGGGAACGGTCCTCTTCGGGGTAGTCCCAAAGCCAGAACATGGGGAAATGCATCCCGGCCATGTAAAGCTCACCCTCCAGATATTCTCCGTCTTCATCCTCCACCAGGGTGCGGTCCAGCAGGAACGTAATCACGACTTCACGCTGAAGGGAATTTTCGAAATCGACATCACTCCAGAAGCGGCG
>SLHZ01000299.1 GCA_007135895.1 Balneolales bacterium
AAAAAATACCAGGTGAATATGTCATAGGGATAGCCCGTTCTTTCCGCCGCGGCGCGGTATGCACCGGCTGTCTGTCCCATGGAAGCTGCCCAGAACAGCGCAATATCTTGTTTTCTATGGGATAACAGTTCCCGGGGTTCAGACCAGGGTTCCGGTCGGGCACGGATGACGGGACCTGTAGTCTGTCCATAAACCGAGGCACGCGTCATATCGGTATCCATGACCATTACGATCTGTCGGGCACGGAGGTTTCCCATGACCTCCGCAAGTTCGGAAAATGCGACAAGCTCTTCCTCCACGGCACCCGGATCATAATCGACAGGCAGTAATTGCATTCTTTGCTGATCGTCACAGAACGCATGTCCATAATAATAAAAGAAGATATCCGATTCGTCCGGGGTCAGATACCGGTCTCCGATAAAAAGCGAATCACTTTGCCCGAGCAGCAACCTCATCTCCCCGGCGGTCATATCCTGATAAACACGAATGTTATCTGAGTAATAACCGAGTACGTTACTCGCATACAGTGCCGCCAGTTCTGCCGTACGGCCGGCATGCGGCAACGGACGGAGAGGATCACGATAGCTGCCGTTGCTGATGATAAGAGCAATGCCGTCGGGGTTTGATCTTCTGCGATCGGGCAGATTTCGCTCTATGATCAGATCTCCGAAAACCGGCTCTTCGGGCCTTACAACGAGGTCATCAAATTCATCCTGCCCAGTGGCCTGCCAGACCACACGCGACTGGCTGGCGGGGAGATATGCTGCCTGATCCCGAAAGAGAATACGGTACCAGTTATCCCCCCTGACACTCAGAAGTGGAAAGAGGCTGTTGGCACCTACGTGTTGCCGTATATTGCCTGCAAGATTGGCCGGGGAGGAGCGGACGGGTACATTGGATTGAGTTACTTCGACAAACTGACTCATGAATAAAGATACCGGCAAATGATGATGAAGTGTCTGCTCACCGTACAACAAAGTGATATCAAGCCCGGTGGTATCGTCTGCGGCCAGAACCGTCAAACCCGTTTCAGCGGGCAGGTGAATATGAATCCGGTTCTCCTCAAAATTAAATTCCTGTTGATACAGCAGGGTGTCACGACCTCTGACGATATTGGCTCTGGCCCTTGCATTACCTGGAATCACTGCAGCGACCGTATCAACACGGGTAATGTCATCGACCTTCGTTAACAGGCGCAACTCTCCTGCGGCACCGGGTTCACCTACCGGTTTCATATTAATCAATGATACGGTTCCGATCCCGGCCGAAGCCAGGTTCATCAGCAGACGCTCACGTGCCGAGAGGCCGCTGGCTTCGATGGCCGAGGTGTTGGTTAAATAGAGACCAACACCCATACCGGCCAGTCCAAATGCCAGGTAGCCATACCGGGGCCGGTATTTCTTGATATACCTCCTGGAAACAAGATGCCGGTCGTATTGCAGTTCACGTTCGTCGAGAAGTTCGGCGGTAAAGATGGAACTCAGAGGCAAGGCGGGTTCCGGGACATGGAAAAACCGGTGTTCCGATATCAGTGTTTCCGTCTCTTCATTCGGTACCGGTTCCTCCTCAACCAACCAGGCAGAAGTGGTGCAAGCACTTAGTAAAACCAACACGGCGAACGCCGGGGGCAGAGTCCACCAGGTCAATGGCCATAACATTCCCGAAACAAATGACATCACAATTGATTTTCTCCTCGCTTTTTCTTTCATTTGTCCGGCAAGAATACGATATTATGCAACATTAAAACAGAGGATCCGGATCGATAAAACCCGGATATTCATAATTATTAACTCACCCCCAAAAAGGTAGCGGCTATGGCAGATAACAAATCAGGAATGAAATCATTAATGTCTGAATCCCGACTTTTTCCCCCACCTCAAAATATAAAGGAAAAAGCATGGATAAAAACAATAGATGAGTACAATGATATGTGGAACCGCTCCATTAATGACCCGGACGGTTTCTGGCTTGAGCAGGCCAAATCACTCGACTGGATCAAGGAGCCAAAAAAATCACTCGAATACGAATGGAACACCGAAAAACGAATTATCCGCCACACCTGGTTTGAAGACGGCGAGCTCAATGTATCCTACAACTGTCTGGACCGTCACCTTGGCACACCTGTAGAGAATAAAACAGCCATCTTGTGGCAGGGTGAAGAGGAAGACGCCGTTAAAAAGTACACCTACAAAGAACTGCACACGGAAGTTTCCAAATTTGCCAATGTACTCAAGTCGAAAGGTATCCGGAAAGGCGACCGGGTGGCCATTTACATGCCCATGATCCCCGAACTGGCCATTGTGATGCTGGCCTGCACCCGGATCGGCGCCATTCACTCCATCATTTTTGGCGGTTTCAGTGCCGACGCCATCAAGGGCAGAGTCAATGATTCAGACTGCAAGATGCTGGTCACTTCCAACCTGTCGCTTCGTGCCGGCAAGCAAATCCCCCTGAAGAAAATTACTGATGAGGCACTCGAAGAATGCCCCACTATAGAGAACGTCATTGTAACGCAGGTAACTGATGCGCCCTGCAACATGAAGGAAGGCCGCGACACCTGGTATCATGACGAGATGGCCAAGGCCGATCCGGAATGCGCGCCCGAGCCCATGAATGCCGAGGATCCCCTGTTCATCCTCTATACATCCGGCTCCACCGGCAAACCCAAGGGTGTCGTTCACACCACGGCCGGATATCTTCTTTTTGCCGCCATGACACACAAGCTGGTCTTCGACGTTCATGATGATGACATCTACTGGTGTACCGCCGACATCGGCTGGGTCACCGGACACAGCTACATCGTCTACGGGCCGCTGGCCAACGGTGCCACCAGCCTCATGTTCGAAGGTGTTCCGACCTACCCCGATGCCGGGCGTTTCTGGCACATTTGTGACAAATTCAAGGTTACCTCTTTCTATACCGCACCTACCGCTATTCGCTCCCTGATGCGCCAGGGTGAAGAGTGGGTCATGAAGTACAAACTCGACTCACTGCGCATTCTCGGCTCCGTGGGTGAGCCGATCAATCCCGAGGCATGGATGTGGTACCACGAAAAAGTGGGACGCGGACGCTGTCCCATCATGGATACCTGGTGGCAGACTGAAACCGGTGGATTCATGATCACCCCGCTGCCGGGCTTCATGACCCTCAAACCCGGAAGCGCCTCCAAACCCTTCTTCGGAGTGGACCCGGTATTGCTGCGTGATGATGCCAGCGAGTGCGATCGGAATGAAGGCGGAAAACTCTGCATCCGCAAGCCGTGGCCCGGCATGATGCGTACGATGTGGGGTGACCATGATCGTTTCATCGACACCTACTTCGCCATGTTTAATGATCTCTATTTCTCCGGTGATGGCTGTCGCATTGATGATGACGGTGACTACTGGCTCATGGGCCGGATCGATGACGTGGTGAACGTTTCCGGACACCGCATAGGTACGGCAGAAGTTGAGAGCGCGCTGGTCAGCCATCCCAAGGTGGCCGAAGCGGCGGTGACTCCCGTACCCCACGAGATCAAGGGACAGGGCCTCTATGCCTATGTCACGCTGGTCGAAGGAATTGAGGAAAGCGATGAACTGCGCAAGGAACTGGTCATGCACGTACGCAAGGAGATCGGTCCGATCGCCACACCCGAGGCCATCCAGTTCGCACCGGGTCTTCCCAAAACCCGATCCGGCAAGATTATGCGCCGTATCCTGCGTAAAATCGCCGAGAAAGACACGGGCAATCTGGGGGATATCACCACCCTCGCAGATCCCGGTGTCGTAGAGGATCTCATCAAAGGCAGAGGCGAATAAGGTCTGCCGAACCGATATCTCTAACCGGCCGGTTGCCTGTTCACGACAGGCAGCCGGCTGTTTTTATCGGCATCGTTACATATTGATCTTCCAATTTCATTATCTGTATCCGCATCTGCTTGATGTCTGTTGATGATATGCCATAATTGATCGTTTTTATTAATCGGATCAATTCCCGGCAGCCAAGTAATAGGAGACAGTTCATTCGACATTTTTCATCTGTATTTCATCTTTTTCGGTTTCATTTCTCCGAAGATACCTGCGCCAATAATTCAATAATATTTAGCGCATTCATTTTCACTGAATCAACATAATTTCAAATAAAATTACTGACACTGTATGGAGGTGCAAGAACAAGGCAAACCTTGTTCTTTTTTCTGCCCATGTGTCAGGATAAATATGGCCTTGAGAGGTTTACAATGACTCATACAAAAATCATGAACCGCTGGTGGGTAGTTGCAGGGGCACTAATAATCCAGGTGAGCCTGGGTGCCGTTTACATTTGGAGCGTATTTCAGACACCCCTATTGGAGTACTTCCCCTCCTGGACCGAGACGCAGGTAACCATCCCGGCACAAATTGTTCTGGCCTGCTTTGCCCTTGCAGTCATCTTCGGCGGACGCTTTCAGGACCGTTATGGTCCCCGGATTGTAGCCACAGTCGGTGGATTAATCCTTGGTGCCGGATTAATCCTTGCCAGATTTGCCGGGATTTTTGAACCGGGCTTTGCGCTGATATGGCTGATTTTGACTTTTTCTGTTCTCGGCGGGCTTGGAATCGGAGTTGCCTACGTTTGCCCGATCGCCACCTGTGTCAAATGGTTTCCCGACAAACGCGGACTGGTGACCGGGCTGGCTGTCGCCGGTTTCGGAGCCGGTGCTTTCTTCTTTGCCCCGCTGGCCCGAGCCCTGGTCTGTGGCGGGTACTACAGCCTCCTCAACGTCCCACTATTCTCTTTGCCGCAGGTTGGTCTGTTCAATACATTCATGACTTTGGGTATTATTTTCC
>SLHZ01000171.1 GCA_007135895.1 Balneolales bacterium
CGCGCCTGAATTATCAACAGAGTCTTGAAATGGCGTTTCTGATTACCAGGGAGTGGAAAGCAACCTGGAAGGACCGTTGCTGAAAAACTGTCAAAACGACTGTTTTTCCTTATCGGTACCATGAAATTTTGCCATGATCCTGAAATTTTGCCATGGCGGCAGGTGTAATATGTCATAACGCACCCCGACTGTGCCGGTTGGTACGGCCTTTGATATATGATTGGGTGAAACACTACACAACAATCACCAAATCAAAAAATGGAGGCAGTTATGACTATTACCCGTTATACTCCGATTCGTGAACTTGACCAGCCCATTGTACCGCGTCGTTTTTCCAGTCTTCTGGACGAGTTTTTCAATGATGTGGTATCCAGTGACAGTGGCCGGCTGTATGTCCCGAGTGTCGATATCTCTGAGGACGATACTCATTACCATGTAGCCGTTGCTCTTCCGGGTCTGAAGAAAAATGATATCAATATCGACTTGCAGGACCGTCGGCTCACCATTTCCGGTGAGCGCAAGGAAGAAACCGAGAAAAAGAACACCAAGTATCACCTCATGGAGACCCGGTTCGGTCGCTTTGAACGTTCGGTTATGCTGCCGAACAATATCGATCAGGAAAAGATTGACGCCCGTTTCGAGGATGGAATACTGAGACTGGATATTGAGAAGAAGGAAAAACAGGTAAACAGACAGATCAAAGTGAAGTAACCCGGTCTGTTTATCAGGCGATAAAGCCCGGCAGGCTCGTTGGTTTCCCTGTCGGGCTTTTTTTTACATACAATAAAACGACGTCCGCGTTAGTTTTATAAGCGGCGCAAATCTTAGATTACGATGAAACCCTGGAGTGCATTTATGAGATCCCATTATCCGAAATTTCTCACGGTGCTGACCATCGTGCTGGTTCTTTTTATCCTTCGTCATCCTATCTCCATCAGTCTGGCCGACAGTGATACCCCTGTCTACAACTACCTGGAGAATGGGAATCAGCCACCGGCAGCTCTTCAGCAGGAGTCCATTGACTTCCTTACACGATTCAATCAGGCCATGGTCAATTTGTCGGATGTGAGCAAACAGACCGTTGTGATGGTATCCACCGAGCGAACGGTAAGGCAGACAGTGGGCGGCTCCATGTTTGATTTCTTCGGTCCTTTTCGCAATGATCCTTTTTTCAGGGATCATCCGCTTTTCCGTGATCGCGGTCCGCAGGAGCGCGAGTATCAGCAGCGGGGTCTTGGTTCCGGGGTGATTGTCTCCGAGGATGGCTATATCCTCACCAATCACCATGTGATTGCCAATGCCGACACCATCCGTGTTACACTCATTAACAATGAGATCTTGCCGGCCCGGGTGGTGGGTTCGGATCCCAATACGGATATCGCGGTACTGAAGTTAGATGCCAGTAATCTGCCCTACATGAGCTTTGGTGACAGTGATGAGTTGCAGGTAGGTGAAATGGTACTGGCAATCGGAAGTCCGCTGGGTGCCGCCCTGGCACACACCGTTACCCAGGGCATCGTCAGTGCCAAGGGTCGGTCCGACCTGCGCATACTGGGTGACAGCATGTACGAAAATTTCATACAGACCGATGCGGCCATCAACCGGGGTAACTCGGGTGGCCCTCTGATCAACATGCGCGGTGAGCTGATCGGCATCAATACGGCCATAGCCTCGCAATCCGGTGGTTTCCAGGGTATTGGATTTGCCATTCCCAGCAATATGGCCCGGGGCGTGATGCAGTCCATCATTGAAAAAGGGCGTGTCGTCCGGGGTTACATCGGCATTAACTTCCAGGCCGTTGACGAAAATCTGGCCCGTGCCCTCGACTTGCCGGAGATAAGCGGTGTTGTGGTCATTGATGTGGTAGATGATTCACCAGGCAGCAAGGCCGGGCTTCAGAGCGAGGATGTGATCCTGGCCTTTGACGGCCGTCCCATTAAAAATACGCGCGACTTCCGGCGCTATGTGGCGGAACGCCTGCCCGGCACCGATGTGGTGCTGACCATTTTCCGTGATGGCAGGAAAAAAGATGTGAACGTTACCCTTACCGAATTTCCAACAGACGAGCTTGCCATGGCTGACCAGGAGACCCTGCGTGATATCCTCGGGTTTTCCGTTACCGAACTGACAAGAGAACTGGCTCAGAGGCTCCGCCTTCGGGGCAACATCAACGGTGTTGTAGTGGAAGAGGTGGACCGCGAGAGTCCGGCCGCCGAAAACGGCCTGCGTCAGGGAGATGTGATTGTTTCCATGAACCGGCAGCCGGTACGGTCCGTTTCTGATTTTAACGAGATCGTGGCATTACTCGAGCCGGGAGAAGTGGTTCTCTTGCAGGTTGTTCGTGGCAATGACCGCTTTTTTGTGGCTTTTGAGTTGAAGAGTTCCTGACAGGATTCCTTTTAGCGGGAACGAACCCCTGTTGGCACACTCCGGCAGGGGTTTTTTTTCGCATGTGTCATTTCGTTATTTCAATCGCTTTTTCGATATTTGGTCATGAATTACAAAGATTACTATAAGGTACTCGGAGTTAAAAAGAGTGCCGCCAAAGATGAAATAAAAAAGGCCTATCGAAGCCTTGCCCGGAAATACCATCCGGATGTCAACGCGGATGATCCGGCTGCTGCAAAGAGGTTCAAGGAGATAGGAGAGGCCTACGAGGTGCTTGGCAACGAGGAGAACCGGAAGCTTTATGACCAGCTGGGTGCCCAGTGGAAAAACTACAAGCGAAGCGGTGGCAGCAGCAGTGATTTCAACTGGCAGCAATGGGCCCGGTCACAAAGAGGAGGCGGACCCGGTTCCGGATATGGTTCCGGAGCAGGGCAGGCAGGAAGTGCAGGTGCCGGTTACCGTACAGCGGGGGATTTCTTCGGTGGCGGTGATTTTTCCGATTTTTTTGAACAGATTTTTGGTGGTGGCATGAGTCGTGGTTATCAGCGGCAGCAGCGAAACCGGCCGGGTTCGGGATTTCGGGAGCAGGCCTATGATTGGGGCGGCCGCATGTCGGCTGAAAAAGGCAAGGATATCAATGCCGAACTCGCCATAACTCTTGAAGAAGCCTGGCACGGCGTTGAAAAAAATGTTCGTGTAAAACAGAAACCCATAAAAATAAAAATTCCCGCCGGCATCCGCAGCGGTCGCCGGCTGAAACTCAGAGAACGCGGTCACCCCGGCAAAAATGGCGGACCGGCTGGTGATCTCTACATAAAGATTGATATCAAACCTCATCCGGTTTTTTCAAGAGAAGAGGACGATCTTTACACGAACGTTGATGTCAGCTTGTATCATCTGCTTTTGGGGGGTGTTGTCCGGGTTCCCACAATCACCGGGAGTGTCAAGATCAAGGTTCCCCCGGAATCACAGGCAGGCAAGGTGATGCGTGTTGCCGGTCATGGCATGCCAGTTTTTCAACAGGAGGGCAAAAGGGGGGATCTCTATGTCACATTGCAGGCACTTCTTCCTGAAAAACTGACCTCCAGGGAGAAAGAGCTGTTCAAGCAGCTTGCTGATATTCGCGGTGAAAAAACCGCAGGCTGATTCACGGAGCAGGCAGACCATCTGCCATCTTGGCAGTTGGTTCATTATTCACGGATATGGTATGGAATTCGCATTCCAAGCCATAAATAATGGTTTGCAATTGCGGGGCTGAGTGTAGCTTCTGCAATCTGAAAAAGTTGCAACACAAGTATGGCTGCCGAAATCTGAAAAAAGTTGCTGAATTAATGTGGCGAACGCAAGTTGAAAAAAGCTGTCGCAAGTTGTAAAAGGCTGTCACAAGCTGAAATAAACGCAAAAATATTGCTCAAGGAATAGATATGAATCTGAACAAGTTTACATTAAAAGCACAGGAAGTGATACAGCATGCCCTGGAGCTGGCCTCCGGGCGAGGCCACCAGGCCCTGGAACCGGTCCATTTATTGAAAGCTCTTCTGGGAGACGCATCCGGAATCACGGTTACCATACTGAAGAAAATCGGTGCTTCGCTGAATGCCCTAGAAGCGTCGCTTGACGATCAGCTGAAAAAAGTTCCGGTGGTCAAAGGGGCCACCGTGTCGGGACAATATCTTTCAAACAGCACCAAGACTGTTTTTGACAAGGCATCGGCATCGGCATCGGAATTTGGTGACGAATACATCAGCTCCGAGCACTTGTTGCTGGCCCTGCTGGCATCGGGCGATGAGGTTTCCCGTCTGCTTAAGGATCAGGGGGTAGGCAAAGAAGCCGTTATGAATGTACTTCAGGAGGTCCGTGGCAGCCAGAAAGTCGATGATCCCAATGCCGAGGGGCGCTATCAGGCGCTGAAACGCTATGCCAGGGATTTGAATGAACTCGCCGAAAAGAACCGGCTCGATCCGGTAATCGGCCGGGATCAGGAGATTCGCCGTGTGATGCAGATCCTCACCCGGCGGACGAAGAATAACCCCGTACTGGTAGGTGAGCCCGGAGTGGGCAAGACGGCGATTGCAGAAGGTTTGGCGCTGCGCATCATGCAGGGAGACGTGCCTGAGGGACTCAAGTCGAAAAAGGTCATTGCGCTGGACATGGGCGCGCTGGTTGCCGGCGCCAAGTATCGCGGGGAGTTCGAAGACCGCCTGAAAGCGGTGGTCAAGGAGGTTATTGATGCCGAAGGCGAGATCATTCTTTTTATTGACGAGATTCACACCCTTGTGGGTGCCGGGGCATCCGAAGGCGCCATGGATGCCGCCAATATCCTCAAGCCGAGTCTGGCCCGTGGCGAACTCCGGGCCATTGGCGCCACCACCCTCACCGAGTATCGCAAGTTCATCGAAAAAGAC
>SLHZ01000192.1 GCA_007135895.1 Balneolales bacterium
AACGCTTCAGCTCCTGAAACTATTTCGCTGATTTCTGTTGTGATAGCGGCTTGCCGCGCCTGGTTGTACTTGAGCTGGAGATCCTGGATGATCTCTCCGGCATTTTCGGTGGCACTGTCCATGGCGGTCATTCTGGCCCCCTGCTCGGAGGCAAAAGATTCCAGTGAGGCCTGCCAGAGCTGTATATTGATAAAAAGCGGGAGCACATGTTCCAGTATGGCTGCCGCATCCGGTTCATACAGATAGTCGATATAAGTAAGATCTTTTTTCCCGACTTCTTTTTCGGGTTCTGTTTTTTTGGCAGGTTTGGTACTAAGCGCCGGCTGGTCTTCTATGGGCATGATCCGTTCTCCGGGTTGAACGGGAAGAAGCTGGACGATTTTTCTCTTTTGGGCGATAACAGACTTGAACTCATTATAGGCCAAGTAGATGCGGTCGTATTTATCCCTGTGGAAATAGCTGATGAAACGTTGTCCAAGGTCGGTGATACTATCGAATACCAGATTTTCAAAAAACCCGATACGATGCTCGGTAATCGGATATTTCCGGGTCCGGAAGTAGTCATTTGCTTTTTTCCCGAAGCAAAACAGGTCGAGTGTTTCCTTTTCCAGATGATCGGAGAAATGATCATGAAGGCTGTTTTCAACCATCCGGAACAGGTTGTTATTGAAGCCTCCGCACAGGCCGCGATCGGAGCCCATTACGAGCAGCAGGACTCTCCGGGTCTTCTCCGGTTCACGGAGGAGTTTATTATCGCTATCGGTTCGTTCGATCAGTTTTTCAACGATATGGTGCAATTTATGGGAGTAGGGTCGTGCTTCGGTCATCCGTTCCTGTGCTTTCCGCAGTCTTGCTGCGGCCACCATCTTCATGGCCCGGGTGATTTGTTGTGTATTTTTGACCGAAGCAATACGGTCCCGTATATCGCGTAGATTTGCCATATCAGGAGTCTTCCTGTTCGCTTAGTATTTTTTTGCTGACCGAAGCGGCCTCTTCCTTCAGTTTTGCCGAAAAATCTTCATTCAGTTCGCCCGATTTCCCAAGCTGCTCCATTTCATTGGGGAATTTCAGGTTGATGGATTCCAGGTACTGATCCTGAAAGACTTTGATCAGTTCAACTGACAGCTTGTCGAAAATGCCCTTGTTGTTGGCCAAAAGCATGGCGATTTGATCCTGTACGGAAAGGGGCTGGTACTGACCCTGCTTGAGGGCTTCTACCGATCGTGCTCCCCGGTTCAGCTGTCTTTGAGTGGAAGCATCGAGCTCGGATCCGAATTTGGCAAAAGCTTCGAGTTCCCGATACTGTGCCAGATCCAGTTTCATGGTTCCGGCCAGTTTTTTCATGGATTTTACCTGGGCGGCGCCACCAACCCGTGAGACCGAGATACCGACATCGATGGCCGGGCGGACTCCGGAGTTGAACAAGCTGGTCTGCAGGAATATCTGTCCGTCGGTGATAGAGATAACGTTGGTTGGGATATAAGCTGAAACATCACCCGCTTGTGTCTCGATAATGGGCAGGGCGGTCAGCGAGCCACCTCCCTTGATTTTATCTCTGAGAACAGATGGCACATCGTTCATATTTCTGGCCACATCGTCATTGCTGATGATTTTAGCGGCGCGTTCCAGCAGGCGGCTGTGCAGGTAAAAGACATCCCCGGGATAGGCTTCGCGACCGGGTGGGCGTCTTAGCAGCAGGGATAATTCCCTGTAGGCCGTAGCCTGCTTGGAAAGGTCGTCATAAATAACCAGAACATGGCGTCCGGTATCACGGAAGTATTCCCCGATGGTTGCTCCTGCAAACGGGGCGATATATTGCAGGGGTGCGGCCACAGAGGCCGGGGCTGAAACGATGACCGTATAGTCCGAAGCGCCATTTTCGACGAGAGCCTGATTTACCTGAGCTACGGTTGATCCCTTCTGCCCAATGGCCACATAGACACAGTAGACAGGTTTTTCGGAATCCTGGGTTCGCTTCTGATTGATAATGGTATCGATGGCAATGGCTGTTTTTCCTGTTTGGCGGTCGCCAATAATCAACTCACGCTGGCCGCGTCCGATTGGGATCAGGGTGTCAATGGCTTTGATACCGGTTTGTATCGGTTCGGATACGGGCTCGCGGAAAACCACACCCGGTGCTTTTCGTTCCAGGGGAAGGTTGAAAGTTTCGCCTGAGATGGTCCCTTTTCCGTCGATAGGGCGTCCCAGCGGGTCGATCACTCGACCAAGCAGTCCGTCTCCTACGGGCAGTGAGGCGATTTCGCGTGTTCGCCGGACTTTGTCTCCTTCCCGTACGAAACGGGCTCCGCCGAAGAGGACGATACCCACATTATCCTCTTCGAGATTCTGCACCATGCCACGGATGGGGTGCCCTTCTTCGTCTCTGGAATCTGGAAGTTCCACCAGTTCGCCTGCCTGGACTTTGGAGAGTCCGTAAACTCTTGCGATGCCATCACCTACTTCAAGAACGGTTCCGACGTCATAGACATCGGTGCCGTTTTCGAAGCTGGCCAGTTGTTTGCGAAGTATGGCAGATACTTCTTCGGGTTTTACATGACTCATGGTCGGTCGGAAAATACGTTAGCGTTGAGTTCAAACTCCGGCCTGCAGGAATTTGTTCTCAAGGAGTTGAAGTTTGTGTTTTACAGTACCGTCGATTACGGTGTCATCGATCCGGACAGCCATCCCTCCTTTCAAAGCGGGATTTTTGTTGATGAAGAGGCTGATTTTACTGCCGGTTTTTCTTTCCAGGGCCTTTGTAAGAGCCCGTATCTGGTCCTGGTCGGGCTGTACGGCAACCATGACCTCGATGTCTACGCTTCCCTGGTTTTTCCGGTATAGTTGAAGGAAAGCATGAAACATGTTTTCAAGGTGTGCTTCTCTTCTTTTTTCCAGCACCAGCTTCAGGAAAAGTCGCGTCAGGTCACAGGATTTGTCTTCAAAAAGTTCCTTAAATACCTGTTCCTTTGCCTTTCTTGATGTTATCTGGCTTTTGAGGAGCTGCTTCAGTTCATGCGATGCTTCGGTGCATTCCAGAATGAAACGGGCGTCCCCGGCAGCCACATCAAGGGAATCATCACTTTTGGCCTGTTTGAACAGGGCCAGTGCATAGCGCTTGGCAACGTTTGTGATGTTCATGGCAACAGGCTTATTCGATTTCCCTGATATAGCGGTCAATCAGTTTTTTGTGTCGTTTTTCATCTATTTCTTCGTCGAGGATTCGTGAAGCGGCCTCAACGGCCAGACGGGAAACTTCCTGGCGGAGTTCGATCAGTGCCTGTTTCTTTTCCTGTTCGATGGTTGAACGGGCCTGTTCCAGCAGTTTTTCAGACTCCGCCCGTGCCTTCTCCATCCGGTCGACCCGGAGTGCTTCTGCTTCCTCCTGAGCCTCTTTGCGGAGCCTTTGTGTCAGCAGCTCAGCTTCTTTGAGGGTTTTTGCGTTTTCGTTAGCAATTTCCTCGGCTTCATCCCTGGCTTTTTGAGCCGCAGCAAGAGACTCCTTTATGGCCTTTTCCCTGTCGCCCAGAGCGCTGAGAATAGGCCGCCAGGCAAATTTGGAAAGCAGAAAAAGAAACAGCAGGAAAGTAATCAGGACCCAGAAGAAGAGTCCGAAATCAACATCCAGCAGTCCTTGCGCAATAACAGGATTCATGATCTTTACCTTATAGATGATCGATTGTGCAACGGCGGTTATACGGCGGCAATATTATTTTGGCAGACGGGACCGGCAAGCAGGGTGTCAACGCTTTCCGGCACATACCCGGTCAATAAGCCATTGCGGTTCCCGCTTAAAGGGAGAATGATCCCGGTTTTTAGCTCAGGGCGATAACGATGCAAACGACCTGGCCAAAGAGGGCGACTCCTTCGATAAAGGCCGCTGAAATCAGCATAGAGGTACGGATGTCACCGGCGGCCTCAGGTTGACGGGCCGAGCCCTCCAGGGCGCTTTTTCCGATAATTCCGATTCCAAGAGCGGCTCCCAAAGTCACCAGGGCAGCACCAAATCCAGCACCAATAGCAGCATATTCCATTTTATTACTCCAGTTTTATTTATGGTTAATCAGTTGTAGTACAGTTTTTTAAAAAAAAATCAGTGGCCATGATCATCGGAATGGTCTGCCACGGCCATCCCGATGAAAAGTGCCGATAACATGGTAAATACATAGGCCTGAATAAAGCTGACAAGAGCTTTGATCAGATAAACGAAAAGTGCGAGAAAAACCCATGCCCAGGAGGAGGCATAGGCCAGACCGGGTCCGAAGAGTTCATTAAAAATAAAGATGGAGCCGAGAATGGAGAAAATCAGAATTTTGCCGGAGGCCATATTGGCGAATAGTCGGACACAGAGAGCGAACGGTTTCGTAAAAAGTCCGATGATTTCGACCGGCATGAGAATAAATTTTATGGGCACAGGAACACCGGGAAACCAGAATACATGCTTCCAGTGTTCTTTATTGGCATAAATCTGGGTGATGGAAAACGTCAGAATGGCCAATGCCGCCGTCACGGTAATATCGGCTGTAGGTGAAACGCCCCAGGGCATCAGTCCAAAGAAGTTCATAAATACGATAAAAAAGAAGACGGTAAGCAGGTAGGGAGCGAACTTCAGATACTTTTCCGGTCCGATATTCTGCAGTGCGATTTCATCGCGGATGTAGATGACGAGAATTTCGAACATATTCTGAAAAGCGCCTTGTGGCTCTGAGGTGCGGCCGGCACCTTTTTTATATTTGGCGGATATTGG
>SLHZ01000280.1 GCA_007135895.1 Balneolales bacterium
AACGCTTCGCCCGGGATTCGCAACACTTCGACCGAAATTCGAAACGCTTCGACCGGGATTCGCAGCCTTTTGACCGAAATCCGCAACGTTTCGCCCGGGATTCGCAGCACTTCTCCTGTGATTCGCAATGTTTCGGACCGGATTCCGAATCAATTTTCCCGTCGACGATACCTGGGGATCCGGCTTCTCGCCTTTATCCTTCTTTTTACTGCGGCATGGAGCTCTGTTTCAGCACAGGTGACGATGGACCTGGCGTGTGAGGGGGACCATTTGCTGCCGGGAACGAGCTGTTCCCTCTCTTTTGAAACCGATGGTCTGGATGATGTCCAGTATCTGGGACTTGAACTGCGCTATGATGCCAGCCGGTTCGAATTCGTCTCGTCAACTCCGGGTTCTTTTTTCCCCGACGGTGCTGTCTATCTGGCGGAACACCTGCCTAACGGGCTTCTGGCAGCTTCGCTGAGCAGCACCTCGGGGCCCCGGAGTGGCAGCGGTGAGATGCTGTCGCTGAACTTCGTATTGCGTGATGGCGCCCTGTCGGGTCATACTTCATTTACGCTCGAACACTTTGAAGTGACCGATCCGGACGGTTTGCCCCATGACATCACCTTTCATGCGCACGTTCCCGTCACGGTTCCGGCCTATCTGGTCGATGCCGCCCTGACCGGGCCCGGCGAGGTGACCATTGCGCAGGGTGAATCCCGGACCTTTCATTTCCGGCTGCATGCCGAAGGTCTGCAAATACCGGATGTATCGGCCGGAATACGCCTTGATGCATCCATGGGAATCATTGATCCGGCGTTGATCCCCGGCGATCCGTTAACTGATGATCCGGCAGCATGGGACGGTGCCCAGTGGATCGACATGACTCATGTGGCGAATTCGGAGGATCCGTTTCTTTTCGAAGCTGTTTTTCCGTCAGATCAACCGGTAGGAAGCTGGTTGGCAGTCGGACGGTTCCGGCTGGATGACCAACCGAATTTTTACGCCGGTTACAGCGAACAGGGAGGTGGTATTTGGGACGGATTGGAAAACACGGCGGTTCCGGTAACGGTTACCATACCTCGGGTAACGCTGGCCGAGTGGCTTTTCAGTAAAGAAGTCCTGGAAACCGAGACAGGGGTCTTCGCCAACCTGCCCCTGGGATCCCACAGTTCTTTTTCCATAGCCGGAGCACGGATGAGTGGCTGGAGCACCGGAAAAAGCGGTCGCGCACCCAATTCAAACCAGTGGCAGCCTGAAATGCTCAACGACGAAGAGGAAATCGAAAAATACTGGAAAGCCACGCTGATCAGCACGGGCTACCGCCACCTCAACCTCACTTTCTCCATGACCGGATCCGGTACCGGTCCACGCGATTTCAGCGTATGGGTCCGCCCCGATGACGGGGAATGGACAGCAGTGCCCGGCGGGCCGGTTACTTCGGGTGTCAACTGGATCACTCATCAATTGTCACTTCCCCAGGAAGCCTGGGATACAGAAACACTTTCTATCCGATGGATGCGAGAGGGCTCTGCTTCGATATCGGGTGACCAGGTGAGTGCGGCAGGGACTAACCGGATCGATGCCGTGGCAGTCACGGGCGTGCCGGTCGATGATACGGAAGTAACCGTCTGGCCCGGCGATGCGGATGCGAGCGGATCGGTTACCGAGGCGGATGTATTGCGCATCGCCTATTACTGGATGTCACGCGGACCCTCCCGTGTGCCACCAATGGTAAACTGGGCAGCCCAGTCCGTCGTGCGATGGCTGCCCGATGATGCAGGTCATGCCGACACAAACGGTGACGGCATCGTTGACTACCGTGACATCATGGCCATTGGCCGTAATTTCGGCAAGGAAATCCTGGGAAAGCGCAACCTGGCATCGTCCGAAGCAGAAAACGGAGAACAAGAAACCGGAGAACAATCGGGACTGGTCCTGGGTGAAACAAAAGCCGGGGACACCCTGACCGTTGTACTGACTCTGCCGGCATCACATTTCAGCGACAGCCCCATCCAGGGTTTTTCATTCCTGGCAGAGTTGGAAGGTCCGTCCGGAAAAAACAAAGACGGACAAACCGCCCACCGCGCTGTTTTTCTCAGTCCCGAACCCGGATCCTGGTCCCGGGACGGGCTCGATTCCGGCCGGCTTCTCTCATTTCACCGGTCGGACGCAAGTGCCCTGGCGGCAGCATGGGGACACAAGGGTCCGGTCCATACCGAACCGGAACTTGCCGGATCGAATAACGGACAGACCGGAGAGCAGAAGGCGGATATCGATATGGCCATCGTTCGCCTGTACGTACTTGCCGACTTGCCCGAAAATACACGAATGATCATCCGGAGAGCCACATTTATGGATAAAAAAGGGAACTCGCAAGTGGTACCGGGTGAGCAAATGCGTCTCACCATACTGGAATCCGGACAGGAGGAAGAACCTCCGGATGAAGACGAAGCTTATCTGCCTTCCGCTACAAGGCTGTTGCCCAACTACCCCAATCCGTTCAATGCCACAACGGTCATACCTTTCGAGATACACAGAGCCGGAATGGCAACCCTTCGTATTTACGACATACTGGGACGTGAGGTCTCAACACCGGTAAGCGGATTCCATGAAGCGGGACGCTATCAGGCTGTCTGGCAGGCCGAAGGATATCCCAGCGGTTTGTACCTGAGCAGACTGGAATGGGAAAACGGACAACAGGTCCGGCAGATGATGCTCATCAAGTAAGGAAAATACTCCTGATAACAAGGACCATCAGAAACGAACGATGACCGTCAGACCCTTTTCTGTTTCGCCCAGGCTGAAATCGGCGCGAAGCTGGCGGGCCAGGCCGTGAATGATGGTGTATCCAAATGATTTGGGGCTCGTGAGGATATCCGGGTCACGCACACCGATACCATTGTCGCTTACCATCAGTCTGAGTCCGTATTTCCGTATACCCGACGGACTGCTTTCCTGGTTATGCGTCACATTATTATCCGGATCATCCGGATCGGATGACGGGATATTTTTTGAGGCAGTCTGCGGATCCGTGGCGCTCTTCCCCTGTTGCTCCTTCATTTCATCAGGCTGGCCCTCCCCTTCATGTTCCGGCTGTTCTTTATGGAGGGAAATGTGAATCAGCCCGGACTTCCGGCCTTTGAAGGCGTGCTTGTAGGCGTTGGTTACCAGCTCATTGACAAGCAGTGTGAAAGGTATCGACGAATTCATTTCAATCGTGACAGGATCGGAATCTACGTCGATACTTATCAGGCACCCTTCCTGTTCGTAGGATGCGCTGAGCAGTTTGGCCAGGCGCACAAGCAGTTCGCTCACCTCGATGTCGATGTAATTGGTCTGTGCATAGATCATCTCATGCACCAGTGCCATGGACCGTACCCGGCTCTCTGTATCCAGGAAAAGTTTTTGCACCTCGGGATCCCGGGTATGCTGGCTTTGCAATGTGAGCAGGCTCGATATGATCGCCATGTTGTTCTTGACCCGGTGATGGATTTCAGAGAGCAGGATATTTTTCTCCTGAAGTGATTTCTCGATTTCCTGGTCGGCATTTACCATTTCGGTGATATTCCGGCCTATACCAACCAGTCCGATGACTTCGCCTGCTTCGTCTCGCATGGGAGAAATCCGGGACTGGATATGGAGTTCCTGACCTTTATGAGGCAAAACCCACTCATAAAGTACCGACTCACCTTTGAGGGCCTTTCGGTAGTGACGTTCGTGAAAATCGCCTTGCGCACTGCCCAGTTTTTCAGCCGCTGTTTTACCGAGATAGTCTGATTCCTCCCTTCCCAGCTGCCTGAGCCAGTTGCCATAGACACCGGTGTGCCGCAAGTTCCTGTCCATAGTGAATATGATGTCATCGGTCGACTGGACCACCGAACGGAATTTACGCTCGCTCTCCTGAAGCTGATCCATGTGCTCCAGATTCATGATCTGGTCTTCCAGAATCGTGCCCACCAGCACTGTAGCGAGAGGATAGGCAACAAGAATGGTGACGGAAAGTGTGTAAAAGACCTCTCTGGCATAGTCGGCAGGCAGGAAGATCATCAACAGGATCATCAGAATATGGACGATCCCCCCCATCATCAGATACACTATTTTCGAACTCTTTTTACTCAGTCCGGGTCGGACTATGACATGAAATACCCAGCCAATGACAAATGCACTTGAAATGGTGAGCAAGCCCATGGCCAGACCGCCGCCACCCAGCCATAAACGGTAAATGACCGCCATTGCGGCACCTATGACGCCAGTGACCGGACCGAAGAACAGGGTTCCGACACTGATGACGATCGTTCTTCCATCGAAAATTATTCCTTCGGCGATCTCAAACGGGTAAAGCATGCCGACAACGGCAATGGCGCCAAAAAGAAAACCCTGAAGAACCTGTCCTTCGAGTTTGTGATAATGTACGCGCTGGTTCAGAAAACCCGAAAGCACGCACAGCACTACCAGTATGGCCAGGTTGTAGATGAGATCAAGAATCAGCATGCACGGAGAGGTTTATTAAGGGGTTTGCCAATCATACACCAATACCCCTCCAGTAAAATGGGTGGCCGGGAAAATGGGTTACCCAAAAAATGCAGTATATGCTCGATTGACATTTTATGTGATGATAAATTTCTGATTTTCAAGCTCACATAGAATGTCCATGACGTTTATCAACATGTGCCTGTGTGACAGTGCAACGGTCATGGACATTTC
>SLHZ01000243.1 GCA_007135895.1 Balneolales bacterium
ATCCTGATTCTCGGAGCAAACAGCGATGTGGCCAAAGCGCTCGGCAGGATGCTGGCCGACGAAGGAGCCCGCCTGATACTGGCCTCGCGGAATATGGAGGAACTGGAGGCCGAAGCGGCCCATCTCCGCCTGACCTGCGATACGGACATGGAGGTCTGTCCCTTTGATGCCCGAAAGACAGAGAACCATGCCGGTTTTTACCGGTCACTGGACCCGGCGCCGGACGGAGTGGTTCTCGCATTCGGATATCTCGGTGACCAGAAGCGGGCAGAGGCCGACCCCGCACATGCCCGCGAAATCATGGAGATCAATTATCTGGGCGCCGTCTCCATCCTGGAAATCATTGCCGACGATTTTGAACGCAGAGGCACCGGTTTCATCGCCGCGATTTCATCGGTGGCCGGGGTGCGCGGACGTGCTGCAAATTATTATTATGGCAGCGCCAAGGCCGGCTTTACCGCCTGGCTTTCCGGTTTGCGCCAGCGTCTTCAGCCGGCCGGTATCCCGGTGCTGACCGTCCTGCCGGGGTATATCGCCACCAAAATGATCGCCGGTCAAAAGACGCCGGGACCGCTCACGGCCTCACCAGAACAAGTCGCCCGTGCCATGATCAAAGCGATCCGTTCGCAAAAAGAAACCATTTACGTGACCTCCCGGTGGCGCCTGATCATGGCGGTGATTCGTCTGATCCCGGAAAAGATCTTCAAGCGCATGAAGATATGATGCAGATCAACAGAGAATTCAGTTCACCATTGCATCCGGGTCACCAGCGTATCCAGATCACCAGTGATAGCAGATACAATGCTGGTTTTATGCCTTGAAAATCTTTATAAACGCTTTACTGTATTGAAAAAAATCATTAAGATAACCCTTAGGTTCGATCCAATTTTCAATGCAAAAAAACACTTTGTTATTATTTTTAATAATAGCTTTTATATACCTATAAGTATTTGTATTAATTGATCAATATTGCTGTCTTAGGATTTACCAGGGTTGTACCGGTAAAAATAATTCCAAACCCAACCGGAATCTTTCATTATGGATAATCTGGACAACTTGAAGAGGATCATCATATTCGTAATCGTTGTGATCTTCCCTCTGGTAATTATCACCCTGGCGCTAAATGAAAAGGAGCACCATAACCCGTATCTGGATGAGTTGCGACATACCTATTCGAAGAGAAGTGAACCTTCGGTGGATCATTCCCAATTCGAGGCCCTGCAGGTGGATTTCTCCTCACCGCATGAAATTACAGCAGCATGTCTCAGCTGCCACACCGAACGCGGCAAGGAGGTACTGAATAACGCTCACTGGAACTGGGAGCGGGAGGAGTATATTGAGGGACGGGGTGTCACCTATCTGGGCAAGAAAAACCTGATCAACAATTTTTGCACCGGCATATTGAGCAACGAACAAGCCTGCAACCGATGCCATATCGGGTATGGGTGGAAAGACGACACGTTTGATTTTTCAAACCAGTACAACATCGATTGCCTCATCTGCCACGATAATACCAGACTGTATACAAAAGCCTCGGGAGCCGCAGGCTATCCGCCCATGGGTGAAGATGCACCGGACTTCAATTATATAGCGCAGAATGTGGGTCCGCCGACCAACTACAATTGTGGTTATTGTCACTTCATGGGGGGTGGCGGTAACAATGTGAAGCATGGCGACCTGGAGTTTGCACTGCTTGATGCCGACCGTACGGTTGATGTGCATATGGGCAGGGATGCCCTCGGCATGCGCTGCATTGACTGCCATGTTACGGAAAATCATCAGATGAGAGGCACCTACTATGCCGTCTCCTCCACACCGCATAATAATGCAAGCTGCAGTGATTGCCATACTCCTTTCCCCCATATTAATAACAAGATCAACGAACACTCTCTCCGGGTGGACTGCCGTGTTTGCCATATCCCGGTGTATGCGAAAGTCAACCCCACCAAAATGAGCTGGGACTGGTCCACGGCAGGGCAGCGGGCTGATGGCCTGCCCTATGCCACCTTCGACTCCCTCGGTAACGAAATCTACCTGACAGAGAAAGGGGAGTTCGACTGGAAAACCAATGTTGTGCCCGATTACGTCTGGTTTAACGGATTCGCTGATCATCATCTGACAACCGACCTGATTACATCCGATACCATCTATATCAATACGCTCCTGGGATCGGCCGATGATCCGGGCTCAAAAATCGTACCGGTGAAAATTCACACCGGCCGGCAGCCATATGACACCGAATACAAAACCCTGATCCAGCTGAAACTCTGGGCGGAGGAAGAGGGAGAGGGTGCATTTTGGAGAGATCTTGACTGGGAAACGGCCATTCAGAAAGGGATGGATTATATTGATATGCCCTACAGCGGCAGCTTTGATTTTGTTTCAACAAAAATGTTCCTGCCGCTAAGTCACATGGTTTCACCCGCCGAACACGCCCTGACTTGTATTGACTGCCACCACCGCACAGAAAGCCGGATAAGAAAGGTTGAAGGAATCTATGTTCCGGCAATGAGCTACAGTGCAACCCTGAATTTTTACGGGATGATGCTGGTCTGGCTTACCGTTGCCGGAGTGGTCATACATGGCGGACTCAGAATTTGGAACCACAACCGGAGAATTAAGAAGGAGTAATCTTTCCGCCGGCCACAACCGTTTTTTTATTCCCGGATACTATCAAAACCACAGATTTTTGAAACCAATTCGTACATGAAAAAAGTCTATATCTACAGTTCCTACGAGCGCTTCTGGCACTGGATGCAGGCAGCATTGATATTCATGCTTATCCTGACGGGATTTGAGATTAATGGCGCCTACAAGCTTTTCGGTTACGAAAGTGCGACCGATATCCATAACCTGACCGGAATCTCTCTGATTGTTCTCATCATATTCACCATCTTCTGGCATTTCACGACCGGTGAGTGGAGGCAGTACATCCCGACACTGAAAAATATCCGTGCCCAGGTCACCTACTACACCAGGGGAATATTCGAAGGGGCACCCCATCCAACGCGGAAAACGACACTCAGCAAGCTGAATCCGCTGCAACGGCTCGCCTATCTGGGTCTTAAACTGATCCTGATGCCCACCATGGTTGTCACCGGCATTATTTACTATCTGTACCGCTACCCTTACGGTGGCGAAATACAATCACTGGGGATCGCTTCCATTGAATCTGTCGCACAGATTCATACCTTCGGTGCTTTCGTGATGATTGCCTTCGTGATCATGCACGTATATCTCACTACGACGGGACATACGCCTGCTTCCAATCTCAAGGCGATGATCACCGGCTGGGAAGAGCTGGCTCTTGTTCTGCTGCTGGTCATGTCGCTTCAATTGGCGGGATGCGGGCCATCGGCCAGGATGGACACCGGAGCCGAAGACCGGTTTGATCTGCTGATCCGGTATATGGAGGAAGAAGCCGATTTCGTCAATGCACCCGATACGCCTTTTTTCATCAATGCTCCTGAAGTCTATGCCAACCTGAAAAAAAACTATCTGGTAATTGATATTCGCTCCAGGGAAGACTATGAAAATGGTCATATTGAGGGCTCGGTTCATGTACCCCCAAACCGGATCATTGCCTATCTGGAAGAAGAAATTCATGCGCCGGGTTTTGAAAGGATCGTGCTGGTGTGCCCTGCCGGATATGAGTCGGCTTATGTAGCCATGGCAGCGAGATATCTGGGATATTCCAATGTCTTTCCGATGCGAAACGGGCTCAGCTCATGGGATCATGCCATCGCCAGTGAATACCGCCTGCGGCACATTTCCGATGTCCATAGCGACAAGCTGGTCAGAACCGGTTTTCCGATGAACGAGCCAGGCAGGTTTCCCCCGATTCATACCACCAGGTCGGAGGGCTATGACATCCTGCGTGAAAGAATTATCGATATCCTGAGCGGTGATATCGGACATCGTTTTGTCACCGTTGATGACTGGATGGAGAACAGCGAATCGTGGTATCTGGTCTCCTATTGGCCTGAACGTCCCTACAACCGTGGCCATTTGCCGGGTGCCGTTCGATATCAGCCCAAGAAGTCGCTTCGATCCGGTGAGAGTCTCTCCACACTGCCCGTCGGCAAGCCGGTGGTCATCCAGTGTTTTGCGGGAAATCACTCCAACTTTGTCACCATGTATCTCAATATCTTGGGCTATGACGCCAGGAGCATGATTTACGGTGCAAACAGTTTCATGTATTCCATCATCAAAGCCGATGAGGCCCCGGGAGCCCACTTTGCTGCGGAAAAGGATATTTTCCATTTCCCGCTGGTTACAGACGATGGTTCTCTCGAACCCGAACCCATGGATATACCCAGGCCTGCAGCCATCCCGGATGGTGGGTGTTAGGTTCAAACCCGTTTAAAGCATACCCCGATACAACCATATTAATAACGTCATGGGCATTACATGTGACCCTGGAAATCTATAATTATAAACAGATGAAATGTCCATGACCGCAGTCCAGTCACACAGGAGCATGATTATAATCGTCATGGACACTCCATCTGACCGCTTGAATCAAAAAACTATAATCAGATGAAATGTCCATGACCGCAGTCCAGTCACACAGGAGCATGATTATAATCGTCATGGACATTACATGTGACCTCAGAAATCTATAATTATAAACACATGAAACCATACATGAATCCC
>SLHZ01000315.1 GCA_007135895.1 Balneolales bacterium
ATCATATCATACATAATAAACTGGGCCGCAGGTTCCAATTAAGCGAAATGGAAATCTCCGGGATAAAGCAGCTCAAATAGCAATACTGTCAAGTAAAAGAGGAAGTTTATTGTTAAGCAACGATCTTCAATCTGATATTAAAGAAAGAGAACGCGTTGTACTGGTTGGTATTTACAGCACGTCAAACCATAAAAAGCAGGCGGAAGAATACCTCAGTGAGCTGCAGATGCTCACCGATACGGCCGGAGGCATCACGGTGGGCAAAATACTCCAGCAGAAAAAGCGCCCGGAGGTCACAACCTACATCGGCAAGGGCAAGTTGCGCGAAGTTCGCTCCATGGTAGCAGGGGAAGATGCCCAGGCTGTAATTTTTGATGACGACCTGTCACCGACGCAAGCCAGGAACATCGAGAAAATGACCAAGACAAAAGTACTGGACCGCAGTGGTTTGATCCTGGATATCTTTGCTTCAAGAGCCAAGACCGCTGCGGCGAAAACCCAGGTGGAGCTGGCACAGCTGCAATATCTCCTGCCTCGTCTTACCCGCTACTGGACGCACCTTTCGCGCCAGAAAGGCGGTATCGGAACAAAAGGTCCCGGAGAGACACAGATTGAAACGGACCGACGCCTTATCGGGCGCCGGATAGCTGTCCTGAAGGAGAAACTCGGCAAGCTTGACCAGCAGCGCAAGGTGCAGCGACAGCGCCGGGAACAGACACTCCGGGTTGCACTGGTGGGATACACCAATGCCGGAAAAACTTCTTTGATCAATGCTCTGACCCGGTCCTCCCTGTTTGCCGAAGACCGGTTGTTTGCCACGCTTGACGCAACGGTCAGGCGTCTCAATACGGGCCAGGAGCATGTACTGCTCTCTGATACGGTCGGATTCATCCGAAAGCTCCCGCACCATCTTGTTGAGAGCTTCAAGTCCACCCTGGATGAAATCAGGGAGTCGGATCTGCTGCTTCATGTGGTAGATATTTCCTCTCCGGTGAAAAAAGATTATATCCGGACAGTCAACCAGACACTTCGCGAACTTGGTGCAGATCAGAAACCGGTAATCATGGTTTTCAATAAGGTAGACCGGCTTCCTTCACCGGAAATGCTTGCTGAAATACGGCGCGATTATCCCGAAGCGGTGATGGTTTCCGCTTTGAGGGGTATCGGACTGGATGGCATATCGGCCCGGATTGAAGAACTCCAGGAAAGAAACTATCTGGAGCAGGAGATCGTAATACCTATTGGGAAGTACGAAGTGGTATCCTTTTTGCATGATGTGGCTCAGGTACAGAAAGAAACCTACGATGAATCGTCCATTTACATTGCCTGTCGGATACATAAAAAGTATATTGCTTCGTTACAGGAAATGATCAACCACAACACTACAAAGCAGCTTTCTGAATGAATACCCGAGGAGATCGATGATGCTGGTTCGCGACGCCTTGTGCCGACATATCATTCCTTTGCGATCCGCTGATGCGGCTCGTGAGGTTCTTGCGGTCATGGACTCCTGCGGTTATGATCTGCTCCCGGTGACGAATCCTGAAACGGGTCGCTTTGCCGGCATGGTGAGCAGGGAGGCTGCCGCAGAGCACAGCCCGGATGGTCCGGTTATGCCGACTTTATCGGTAGAGCAAACCATCACGACAGTCCCGGACCAACCGGTTTTTGAGGTCGCAAGACTCATGGAGAGGCATGATATAACACTGCTTCCGGTTGTAGATGCAGAAGGAAAGTATGTCGGACTTGTAGAGCGGTCTTTGCTCCACGATCGAATTATCAGGCTGCTGAATTTGACTGAGTACGGCTCACTTTTGACCATACATTTTGAGAAGCATGATTTCATGCTGTCCAAGCCGGTTCAGATCATCGAAAGTGAAGGTGGCCTGATCATGGGCTTGACGGTAACCATACCGGACAATGAGATTTCCTGTTACAAGGTGATTGTTAAATTGAATTTGCCGGAACCTGTACGTGTTGTAGCGGCACTCAAACGTCATGGCTATGTGGTCGATTTGCACAGCTCAGACAGCCAGCAGGACCGTCGTTTTGAAGAGCGCGCCGATGAACTGATGCATTATCTGAACCTGTGAGTTCATGACTTTTCCTCCATTGTCATGATATGACTCCTGTCCCATCATTAGTTTCTTTCTGTAAGAATGAGTGTTTTCCCCCGGTTTTTTTTGATTATTCTGGTTATTGCCGGTTTTACAGGGCTTCCGGCCAGGTCGTCTGCCCAGTTTGTGCCACCGGCACCACATCATGATTTTGACATCGGCGTGCTTTTTTATGAAGAGGGTTATTACCGGCATGCTTCCAAAATGTTCCGCCATTATCTGGAAACCGATCCGGGCAGAGTGTACCATGAAAAGGCCTTGTTCTACCTTACGCTGGCTGAGTTGAAAATTGATCCGGACAGGAAGGAGTACCATGTCAGCCGGTTCTTAAATGAGTATCCTTCGGGTGATCATGCCGTAATATTGCTCAGGGAGATGGGAGGGCGCTATTTCAGGGACGGTCAGTATGACCGGGCGCTGAGTTTTTTTGGCAGAGCGTACGAGGTTGCCGGAGAAGAGGAGCAGCGTGCCCGGCTGCTTTTCCACATGGCGGAATCAACACTGCGTCAGGAGGACAGGGACAGCACGGCGGTGCTCTACCGTTATCTCGCCGATCAATACGGGGAGTCGGAATGGGCTCCAAAAGCACTGTATGCCGAAGGGCAGTTGTATCTGGAGATGGAAGATTTTGACCGCTCCGCCACGGTTTTTGAAGAACTGAGGGAGCGTTATCCAACGGATCCGGTGACTCGTCAGATCGGGACCGCCCTCGGTGAAATGTATTACAGGCAGGAACAGTACAGGGAGGCCATCGATGCCCTGCGTGGCGAATTTGCCTGGCTGGAGGAGGAGGCTCTTCTCAAAGCAGTATTACTGGTTGCGGAGAGCTACAATTATCTTGGGCAGTTTGACCAGGCGGCAGCGCACTACCGGCGCTATATCAATCTGAGTGCCGATGATCATCAGGCCCGTCCTGCCCATTACGGGCTGGGCTGGGTCTATCATAAACAGCGCGTATATCACTGGGCGGCGGAGTCATTCGGAAATGCCTCCGGCGGTGAAGATGAACTGGCCCGCAAGGCGCTGTACTACAAAGCTGTAAATCATAAATTAAGCGGCAGATACGATTTGGCCCTTGCCGTCTTTGAAGAGTTTGGGGATCGTTTTCCCACAGGATTCTGGGTTGAAACCGCCTATTATGAGTGGGCGTTAACCGCGTTTGAGCTGGGACGTTATGACCTGAGCATTGATGTGCTGCAGAGGCTGCTTCGGGGTGGTTCTGCGCTGGAAGAACCGGGGAGAGTTTATCTGCTGCTTGGAGAAGCCTATTTTGCCAACAGGGAGTATACCCGGGCGATGGGCGCCTTCGAACTGGCGTCTCAGACCGTTGATGTGGATCCTGAGTTACAGCGTCAGGCCCGGTTTCAGCGAGCCTGGGTCCTGTATGAGAACCATGCCTACAGGGAGGCCGCCCGTGATTTTGAAGCGGTATACCGCGAACAGCCGTCCGGTGAGCTGGCCGCGGAAGCCTTGTTCTGGAGTGCGGACAGCTACTACAATCAGGGACAGTGGCAAAATGCCGCCCGTTTTTTTGAACGTTTTCTCGGAGGATACCGTGATCATCGTTATGCGGGCGCTGCATATTATTCGCTTGGATGGTGTTACTTCAACCTGGAGAACTTCGAGCTTGCGGCCCGGCATTTTGAAACATTTCTGAATGATCATGAACCGCCTCCGATGGCATTGTTCCCCTATGAAACCGATGCACGGCTTCGTCTGGCTGATGCCCACTATGCTTTGGGCAACTATGAGACGGCCATAGGGCACTATCAGATCGCCGCAGGCTCTGATCCGGGAGGAGATTATGCCATATTCCAGATGGCAAACTCCCACTTTCGCCTGAACCAGTCGTTCGAGGCGGTCAGGAACTTCCGGCGCCTGCCCCGGATATTTCCCGACAGCCGGCTTCGCGAGCAGGCTCAGTACAATGTGGGCTATATCTATTTTCAAATAGGCAATTATGACCAGGCGATCGAAGAGTTTCATACACTCATCAACCGGTACCCCGCCAGTCAGTGGGCGGTCAGGGCACAGTATCAGATAGGTGATGCGTTTTATAATGCCGGGGATTACGAGCAGGCCATTGAGGCATACAGAATCGTTCTGGATGAATACCCGCGCAGTACCTTTGTCGTTGATGCTGTAAACGGTATCCAGTTTGCACAACTGGCTGCAGGAATGGAAGATACAAGCCTTGAGATTCTTGAGGCGTTCTTGAATCAGCATCCTCAGACCGGTACGGCAGACCAGCTTAGGTACAGACAGGCCGAAAACCTGATGCAGGCCGGGGATTACAGGGAAGCCATACGGGCATTTCGACATTATCTGCGCGTTACGACATCGGAAAGGATGTTGCCGGAAGCATGGTATAATATCGCCGAATCACTGGAACAGCTTGGAGAGGTTCAGGAAGCGGTCTTTGCCTATGAGACGCTGATTGAGCAATTCCCCGGTTCCAATCGGGTCGATGCTTCCATGCTCCATCTGGGTCGTATTGCCTTTAACTCCGGTGACCCTAAAGAGGCGGTCCGGAT
>SLHZ01000068.1 GCA_007135895.1 Balneolales bacterium
AGCGGGAATATCGTCGGGATCGCCGGCATCACCAAGGACATCACCGAACACAAACGGGCCCGAGAGGAAGTGCAGTCAAACAGAAACCTCTTGAACAGTGTATTCCAAAGCATACAAGATGGTATCAGCGTTCTTGATACGGATTTAACGATCAGGGAAGTAAACCATACCATGGAAAAATGGTACAGACATGCCATGCCTGTAGTTGGAAAAAAATGCTATGAAGTTTATCAGAATTGCCCGAAACCTTGTGATTTCTGCCCTTCACTCGAAGCTCTTGAAAAGAAAACCGCATGCTCCCGGGTAGTTCCGCTGACCAAAGGTGACAAACACGCCGGGTGGCTGGAACTTTACTCCTATCCTTTGATTGACGATGAAACCGGAAAAGTCAACGGTGTCGTTGAATTTGTCAGAGATATCACCGATCGAAAACAAGCCGAAGCCGTTATTGAAAAATCCCTGGAAGAAAAGAACGTGCTCCTATCGGAAATTCACCACCGGGTGAAAAACAACATGGCCGTCATCTCCAGCATGCTGGCCCTGCAAACAGAGTTTGGCAACCAGATAAAGAAACCCGAAGCACTGCTGCAGGATCTCCAGACCCGCATCATGTCCATGGCCTGGGTCCATGAACTGGTCTACGAAACCAAAAATTTTGCGGAGATTCAATCCGACTTATTACTCAAACGACTGGCCGAATACCTGAAAAACACCTACAAGTCCAAAGACAAAGAGATTTCCATGCAGGTCCGCTCCGATGAGGTCATGCTGAATATGAACAACTCGGTACCGCTGACCCTGCTTATTGCCGAAGTGCTCACCAACGCCTGGAAACACGCTTTTACCGGTCGGACCAAAGGACAAATCGACCTGATCCTTGAAAAACAGAAAAAAGGGTTCCGGCTGCTGATCAGCGACGACGGGGTGGGCGTTGCGGATCTGGACAAGCTGAATCGACCGGAAAGCTTCGGATACACAATTATTCATGGTCTTGCAAATCAGCTGCGCGGAAAACTTACACTCTCCAGGCCCGATAAAGGAGGGCTCCGGATAGAAGCCCTGTTCACAGATTAAAAAAACAGGTTTTCCTTAAAAATTATTGAAACCGCTCCCCTGCTATTTCGTACGAAATGACGAAATGCAGCCACTTTTTTTATATCATCAACTGTTTTCCCCGGTTGCTTCATCCCAAATTTATTCGCTTCACCCCGGAAAACCGACCCGTTTCTACCAGGTACTTATGTAATTACCATGAAATCTGCCATCATGAGATTAATAGTCATGAGATTAGTAGCCATGAAATTAGTAGTCATAAAATCAGCCGTCATTAAATCTGCCGTCATGAGATCAGCCGCCATAAAATCTGCTGCCAAGTCCCTTTTGTATGCCTGCCTGTTCCTGCTGACGTTCGCACCGGTCGCGAAAGCGCATGACACTGATCCGTCCGAACAGCCCGTAACACAAACTTTCCGGGGTCGGATCCTGGATGCTTATACCGAACAGCCGCTGCCCGGCGCCGCCGTTGTCATCCTGGACACTGATCCGCTCCGGGGTACCGCCACCGGAATCGATGGATATTTCCGGTTGGATCATCTGCCGCTTGGCCGCATAAACGTCAAAATCAGCATGGTCGGTTTTCAGCCTGTCATCCTGCACAACCTGCTCGTGGTCTCAGGAAGGGAACTGGTGGTGGAAGTACGGCTAGAAGAACAGGTCTATACCATGGATGATATCGTGGTCCGCCCCGAAGTGCGGAAAGACCTGCCTCGAAACGAAATGGCTCTCATCAGCGCCCGCTCATTCACAATCGATGAAACCGAACGCTTCGCCGGAAGCCTGGGGGATCCCTCCCGGATGGCGGCCAACTATGCCGGGGTATCATCGGCCGCCGATCAGCGCAACGACATCGTGATAAGGGGCAACTCGCCACTGGGATTGCAATGGCGACTGGAAGGAGTCGACATCCCCAACCCCAACCACTTTGGATCGATGGGATCAACGGGCGGACCGGTAAGTATGATCAACAACAACCTGCTGGCTGATTCGGATTTTTATACTGGTGCTTTTCCGGCGGAATACGGCAACGCCCTTGCCGGTGTCTTCGATCTCAGATTGCGCAACGGCAACAACCTCCGGCATGAATTCATGGGACAAGTCGGGTTCAACGGCTTTGAACTGGGGGCTGAAGGACCTCTTTCCGCGCATCAGAAAGGCTCCTATATCCTCCACGGACGATACAGTACCCTTGAGGCTCTCAAAGCCATGGGTATGAGCTTCGGTACCGGTACGGCGGTTCCCGAATACAAGGATCTTTCTTTTAAAATCAATATCCCCGTATCCCGGGGACGATTCTCCTTCTTCGGCCTGGGTGGCATCAATCACATCGCCATGCTGGACAGCCGCCAGGATGAAGCGCAGTTCGGATTTTCGGGCACCGACCTCTATTACGACAACCAGATGGGGGTTCTGGGCGTCAATTACATGCATTTCCTCTCCCGGAACAGCCGTTTCACCACCTCTCTTTCCGTATCGGGGATTTTCGGACAGGTTGAGATTTATGAACTGGCCGACCAGCTGGATGTCCCCAATATCGTTGAGGATCTCGGTGAAACCAGGTACACTGGTTCATTGAAATACTGGCACCGACTGGATTCCCGCAACTATTTCAATGCCGGACTGGTACTGGATTATTATGATGTGAGCTATACCGGCAGGCAGTTCACCGAACGAATAGATGATTACATCTACTACATCAACACCGACGGCAAGACCACTCATGGGCGCGCTTTCGTGCAGTGGCAGCATCGGTTCAACGACGAAGTCACTCTGGTTGGCGGAGTGCATGCCAGCCGCCTGTTTCTCAATGACCATTACGCCGTGGAACCCAGAGCCTCGGTGCAGTGGCAGTTCCGCCCGGGAGAATCGCTCAACCTCGGTGCCGGAATGCACAGCCAAACCCAAATGAAGGGAGTTTACTTCAGTGAACGGCTGACCGATACGCTGGCCCTGAGCTATGAACAGACCAATCGGCACCTTGATTTCACACACAGCATGCATCTTGTGGCCGGATACGACCGACTGCTCGGTGAGGAGCACCGGCTCAAACTGGAGACCTACTACCAGCGGCTCTACCGGATACCGGTCTCCTGGCGCCGACCCGAGTTCTCCCTGATCAGCCAGGGTGGAGCCTTCTACTTCGTGATGTACGACAACATGGAAAACACCGGCACCGGCGCCAATATGGGCGTGGAGCTGACACTGGAACGATTCCTGCGAAAAGGATTTTACTATCTCTTCACCGCATCCGTCTTTGATTCCGGTTACCGGGGATACGATGGGGTCTGGCGAAACTCGGCATTCAACAATAATTTCGTCTTCAATATTTTAGCCGGATATGAGTGGCGCGTGGGGCCCCGATCCCTTCTTTCGGTTGATATGAAAGTGGTTTATGCCGGCGGATACCGCTATCTGCCCATCGACGAAGAAGCGTCCCGGCAGTATAATGAGACCCGTTATCACTGGGATCAGGCCTATGAGAAACGCTACCCCGACTACTTCCGGTGGAATGCCCGAATCACCTACCGCCTGAACGGACGCAGCGTCAGCCAGGAGTGGGCACTCGACCTGCAGAATATTACGAACCGAAGCAATATCTTCACCGAAATCTGGAACCGGGATCAACAGGAAGTAACCACTTCCTATCAGATGGGTTTCATGCCCATGATGACCTGGCGTATCCACTTCTAAATCTTTCGTCCAGACGCAACGCGAAGGAACGTGACCGTCCGTCTGGTTAATCCCTGCCTTTAATCCGACCCCAGGTAGTTCTGAAGTATGCCCTGAAGCCTTTCGGGCTCTATGGGTTTGGTGAGAAAATCGTCCATTCCGCAACTCAGGGCCTTATCCCTCTCTTCCGTCAGAGCGCCGGCTGTCAGGGCAACAATGGGCAGCTTTTTGTCTGTACCCTGCTCTACCTCCCATTCCCTTATAATCCTCGTAGCCTCCAGACCGTCCATGCCGGGCATCTGGATGTCCATCAGCACCAAATCTATCTTTTCCTTTTTCACCAGCTCAACCGCTTCATTGCCGTTACGCGCCTCCAGAATACTTACACCGGGCTCCAAAGCGCCAATAAGCGCTTTCGCCAGATGCATGTTCATCGCCACATCTTCGACAACAAGTACAGTGGCCACACGCTTGCCGGTATCCGGCACAGTCAACTCCTGTTCCGGATCCGGGGCAAGTGCTTCCTGATCAATAACTCCTTCGGCAGCCGGTGAAATCACATCCTGGCCAGAAATCGTGCCGGTTTCCGGTACAGTCAACTTCTGTTCCGGATCCGGGGCCCTGCGGGCATCCGGCAGCCGGATATTACGGATGCAGGCATAGAGTTCCGAAGTCTTCACCGGTTTGATCAAAGTGAACTGTATGCCAAGCTTTTTACGCTCATCCGCCTGCATCGCATCATCGGACGAACTGTAGAGTAAAATCAGCGGCATCTTTTCGGGATCGTCCCCATATTTCTCACGAATAGCCCGTACGGTTTCAAGCCCGTTCATCTCAGGCATATGGTAGTCAACAACCAGCAGATCAAATTGCTCTGATTCAAGGATTTTCAT
>SLHZ01000091.1 GCA_007135895.1 Balneolales bacterium
ACCTTTTTTTCAAGGTCCTCTTTCTTCTTGAGCAGCTCATGGCATCCGATGACCTGTGAGTGGTTTTGGTTTACATTGGCAACAATCATCCATTTTTTGCTGCTTTCTGCCGGTAGTTGAATGTCGGCATGAACAAAATAGGCGCCTTTTTCTCCTTTGATGTCGTATTCTTCTGTTATGGCCTGCTTTTTCCGAAACCGGCCCAGTTGCAGGGAGGAGAGGAGGTATTTCGGACTCTCCAGGCCGAGCGACCAGGTTATGTTTGCTTTCAGGGCTTCGCTGGGCTCCGCCTTGTCTACGATGATGGCACTCAGTGCAAAGATGGCAAGACCGGTTTCGCTGATCAGCTCACTTCTCTTGTAGGCATCTGCCAGATTGCTGGCAGCCATTTGCATTCCGCTTTCAATGCCATAGGGCATAATGTTCTGGATGCCATCAAGAACCGTTATACCATATTTGTTGCCGGATGTGTTGATCAGTTCGGCCTTTCTCACAAATCCAAACCGGTGGCTGGTATTCCACTGATACCGGAACGTCAGGCCAAGATCATGATTCTTTTCCTCAAACATGATCTTGTTGCCGTAAGCGTTTTTATAGAGATTTTTACTGGTTTTATATTTGTTGACATAGCTTTCAGAAAAAGGTTCCCAAACATGGACTCCGTTGTTCCAGGCTACCTGTAAAATGGTTTTGCTCCCGGTAGTATTGGCAAGACTCATCAGTTTGTCTTCCGTGTAGTAGGGGAAGAGGGCATATTCGGCGTTTTTACGGCCGGCACTGAGTCCGCCATTACTGGAAATAAACAACCAATGGTTGGAATCGCTTACCACATTCATGAAAAAGGGGCGAAGCAGATCATGGTTGCCGATTTTGAACCAGCTTTCTTTTTCGAATTCTGTTATAATGATTTCCAAGGTATAACCAAGTTTTTCTTAAGGGGAATAAGTATTACCTGTCGCCTTTTTATAGGCCTCATTCAGGGATATCTGGTCAAAGTGTTGACGTATGGTTTCCAGTGTAGTGCCCGAAGCATAGACATCAAGTTTGTGGGCTTCCATCAAAATGTAGTATGCGGCCCGCGGGTACAACTCGTATATGCCGTTTTCATTGGTCGGACCTTTTGCGTTTATGCCGAACCATTCTTCGTTCATGTTATTTTCTCCTTCAACATAATCGCACTCATAACCGCCATTCGCCCATGAAGCCTCGGTATTGTGCACATCAAGATCCACCGTCTGCCCATACTTCCACCATCCGTCACTGAACTGGAAGGTGAACCCTCCGATCGAGTTTCCCGTCCTGCCAATACCTGCAGCATATTTGTATATCTCCCGCCAGTTGCCATGCTTGATGTAGGCCTGGCACATCTGATCCTCGCGGTTGGTTCTGGCATTGAACGCATCGGCACCAAACTCGGTGAGCAGAACCGGCTTGCCATACTCATTTTTCACTCTCTCGTAGAGATCGGTGAAGGAGACTCCCCGGTAGACATTTACACCAAAGATGTCAATGTCCGGAACTTCTTCCGCGATAATATCGAGAAACAGCAGGTCGCCGTTGCATAAGGCCACAGGACGATTCCCGTCGATGGACTTCATGGCAACAGCCGCCTTATTGAATAAACGGTACATATGGCGGGCCATGACAGATGACTGCCGGTCCTCTGCCGGGATATTCTCCGTTTCCGCTCCGTCCCAGAAAAGTCCGTAGTTATTTTCATTGCCAAGCAGATACAACAGCAGACCGCGGGTGTCCCTGTACTCTCTGGCCAGTTCGGTCACCTCCATGAGAAGCTGGTCGATAACCCATGGTTCGGAATAGTCTGTGTTGGCGATCCATTCTCCATTCCGGCTCAGTCCGTAGCGGCCGAAAGGGTGATTGAGCATGGTGTAGATTCCGAAATGATCGTAAATGTACTCAATCCACTTTTGAGGAATGCCGGTGTATACTCGTATAGCATTAACACCTATCTCCTGCAACATTCCCATCTCATAATTCAGGGCCTCTTTGATCATGGCCGGAGATTCTTCCCAAATGATATACTCATAATTGGTGCCGATCGGAAAATAGTCCCAGTTCATGCCGTGCACCATGAAGGGATCACCATCGACCAGCAACCGCCAACCGTCATCACTTTCTTCCAGAACGACGGGGAGAGGCTCAGTTTTCGCATCGGCAACATTGCCTGAAAAAGAGACCGTAAGGAGTAATAGTAGAAGGATTCTCAACCTGTTCATGGTCAGCAAATCAAAATAAACGATAAGGTGTGACTTACATGGGCGAAGTATGCTGCTTGAACTGTTTCTCTGAGGGCTGCCCGGTTTAAAAAATATTCAGGGAGGACAACGGCACTGCAAGTTGGTGATGAAAATATAAAGCAAAAATTTGCAATATTAAAGAAAATTTTGCGTATTTAGATCGTTTTTTAATACTCTTTTGTCTATAGAATGCACTCTCATTACTGGCTTTATGAGACGTAACATGGAAGAACAGACAGGTTGCTTGCTTGTAATGTCAGCCGGTTAAATGATCGACAACACCGGGTCTTGTATAAATGTTTTAAAGACTGCTTTCCGTGACATGTTCCATGTCATCTTTACGGACGATTTCTGTCATGGATGATTGGTGGCCGGTGGAATCACGGCGTGCGATGGAGACAGGAATGAGGCTCAGTATCCCGATTTGCGGACCATCCTGACTCATACGGTTTTTTATGATACGCATGGTCGCGGTTCCGAGACGTTCGAAATCCGTTATGACAGATGAGATTTCCGGTTTGCTGTGGCGGCACATCGGGAGATTGTCGTAGCCCAGTACGGCAATGTCTTCAGGGATTCGTACTCCGTGAGAGCTCGCAGCGTCTATGAAGCCTGTAGCCATAAGGTCGTTGGTAATAAAAATGGCATCAGGTTTTACTCCGGATTTGTGAAGTGCCTCAAAACTTCTTGAACCCGAATCAAACTCGTAATCCCCTTCAAACTTCCAGACCAGTTCCATCCCGGGCTCCGTACTGATAAAATCGCGGAAGCCGTTATAACGGAATCTGCTCTCGGCTTTTCGGGACGGGCCATTAACGATGGCGACCTTGCGAAACCCGCTTTCATGGAACAAGGCGGCCGCCTGGTGACCTCCACTATAACCGTCAAATGTAATGGTAGAGAACAGGGGGTTCTCAATCATGGAGTTTGAAACAACAGGAAAATGATCCGGAATGATTTTAAGAAGCTTTTCATAGTCTATACGCTCCAGTTCGGGCATAAAAAGAATAAAGCCGTCGTAGTAGTTCTCGCTGATCAGTGCCGAAATGAATTTTTGTGCTTCCCTGCGTGGATCAGCTACGCTGAGCAGTGAGATTCGGATCCCCTCAGATCTTGCTGCTTGAAGAAATCCATAGAAATAGGATGCGTAAAACTCTCCCTCATGAAAATCGGTAATGAGTGCAATATTCAGATTTTCTTTTCTGACCGATCCGTCCTTAATTCGCAAGCCCGGATATTTCAGACGTTTTGCTGCATTTAGAATCTCTCCCCGGGCTTTTTCACTGATTTTTCCCGTGTTACTGATAACGCGGGAAACCGTGGAGATGGAAAACCCCGTTTCTCTGGCAATATCCTTGAGTGTGATTTTCATTTATACTTGCGTGATTTGTTTTGGCTTTGAGCGGGATGGCACAATATAACAAAGATTTTGCCATTCTTCCGCAGCATGACAGACTATTCAGAGCAGGGGATAGCACTGCAAGATATACTGAACATTTGCGACATAAAAAGGCTGCCGGTTATTGTTTTCCGGCAGCCTTTTTAAACCGATACGTCATTTCATTCGTCAGAATGGCTATAACGGGATCACAGGTACAAAAGGAGAGGGTGCCTCATCTTGTCCCGGTGAGCCTGGAATCTTTTATTTTATCAGGGTCAGCTGACGTGTAAGGGCCTGGTCTCCGGCCTGGAGCCGGTACAGATAGACGCCACTGGCCAGATTCGATGCGTCGAAGGACACAGAGTGTGTGCCGGCCTGCATGGTTCCGTCAGAAAGTGTCGCCACTTTCATGCCCAGCATGTTGTACACTTCCAGTGTAACCTGCGATGTCTTGGGAAGATCAAAAGAAATGGTGGTGGCCGGGTTGAACGGGTTCGGGTAGTTCTGGTGAAGGGTAAGGGCACGGGGGAGATCGGTTTCAATGGCACTGGTTTCCTCGCTTACAATCATTTGGAAATCATCGAGATACCAGGTGTCGTTAGCACCACCGCCCGGAGGATTCTCTACGTCCAGATCAAGAATTATCACCACGAGATCCCAGGGAACTTCATCCAGAGCCTCGGGAAGGTTTCCGAGATCCCATTCCAGCTGGACCCATTCATTCTCTTCGGTTATGTCGACAAAAAGGTCCCCTGTATCGATATCGGTTCCACTCATTTCGAGCTTGAGAAGCGCTTTGATATCGGCACGAGGTGACCAGACCTTCAGACGGAAAACGGAAGTCTCCGTTAGAAATGCCGGCTCTTCCAGCAGATAGAAAAAGCCCGCCCATGCCATTCCGCCACTTACTTTTTCGTATTCAAGAACATGGCCGGTCTCATTAATTCCGGTAG